>NZ_JBEYTS010000006.1:0-230249 GCF_040643155.1 Streptomyces sp. NPDC047453
GACCAGCGTCAGGTGGACTGGCAATTCACCACCCACGATGCACGCATCAAACTGCGCCATCTCTATCCCAAATATTAGCTGCGACAGTCTACTAGCCACCGAAGACCAACGGCAGCACCGCCGCGGCGATGATCAGGCTGACCCCGCTCACCAGGTCCGCGCGGATCCGGATGAGGCGCACCGCGGCCCGCCCGAGCTGGAGCCCGATCAGCGACATCACCGCCGTGATGAGGCCGAAGACGGGGGCCGAGAACCACGGCGAGAGCCCGAGGATGCCCAGGCTCGCGCCGGCGACCAGGTTGTCCAGGCTCAGCGTCAACGGGATGCCGAACAGCGCCCACGGGTGGTCCAGCTCGTCCGGCTCGGGGTTCCGGAGGGACGAGATGACGAGGTAGAGGCCGTACCCGCCGAGTGCGACCGCGCCCAGCACGTCGGCGACGCCTCCGACGGCCTCCCCGATTTCGCGGCCGATGAGCAGCCCGCCCAGCGGCATGACCGCGTCCCACAGCCCGAAGGTCAGCGCGACCTGCATCGCGCGGTTCAGACCGAAGGGGACGGTGCCGAGCGCTATCGACACCCGGAAATTGTCCAGGCTGAGTACGAAACCCAGGCCCAGCATCTCCCAGATCATGGCCACGTCACTGTCCGATGACGACCGACGTCGGCGTGAGCGGCTCTGCCTCGGCTCCTACCCGCCATAATCAGCCATTTTATACGGCGATTTGCCGGAGTTCCGCCCCGCATGAGGGGGTAGCCGAGTCAGCCGACGTGTGCGGCGAACGCCTCGTAGGCGCGGTCGTCGAAGAGGACGAAGCGGACCTCTTCGACCGAGGTGCCGGTCTCCCTCACGGTCTCCACCGCGATCCGGGCCGCGTCGTCCATCGGCCAGCGGTAGACGCCGGTGGAGATCGCCGGGAACGCCACGGTGCGGGCGCCCAGCTCGTCGGCGACACCGAGCGACGCGCGGTAGCAGGAGGCCAGCAGGTGCGAGCGGTCCTCGGTGCGGCTGTGGACGGGGCCAACGGTGTGGATGACCCAGAGGGCGTCCAGTTCGCCGGCCGTCGTGGCGACCGCCTGGCCGGTGGGCAGGCCTTTGCCGTAGCGGGAGGCGCGCAGGGCACGGCACTCCTGGAGGATCGCGGGGCCGCCGCGGCGATGGATGGCGCCGTCGACGCCTCCGCCGCCGAGGAGGGAGGAGTTGGCGGCGTTGACGATCGCGTCGACGCGCTGCCTGGTGATGTCGCCCTGGACGAGCGTGATGACGGTGGTCATGTCTGCCGCAGCCTCCTCCAGACGGCCTTCGCGGCGTTGTGCCCCGACATGCCGTGCACGCCGGGGCCCGGCGGGGTGGCCGAGGAACAGATGAAGACGGCCGGATGCGGGGTGCTGTACGGGAACAGCGACGGTTTCGGGCGCAGCAGGAGCTGGAGCCCGGAGACCGCGCCGGAGCCGATGTCGCCGCCGACGTAGTTGGCGTTGCGGGCGGCGACCTCGGGCGGGCCGGCGGTGGCGCGGGCGAGCACGCGGTCGCGGAAGCCCGGGGCGAAGCGCTCCAGCTGGCGTTCCACGGCGTCGGTGAGGTCGCCGGTCCAGCCGTTGGGGACATGGCCGTACGCCCAGAAGACCTGCTTGCCCGCGGGGGCGCGGGTGGGGTCGGCGACGCTGGGCTGGACCGTGATGAGGAAGGGCCGGTCGGGGGCGCGGCCCTCGCGGGACGCGGCGCGCAGCGCGGTGCCGATCTCGGCGCTGTCCGCGCCGATCTGCACGGTGCCGGCGCCGCGGGGCTCCCGCGCGGTCCACGGCACCGGGCCGTCCAGGGCGTAGTCGATCTTGAAGACGCCGGGGCCGTAGCGGTAGCCGTCGTAGTAGCGGCCGAGGCCGGCGATGCGGGCCAGCGCGGTGGGCGAGGTGTCGAAGACGTACGCCCGCGCGGGGGGCAGGTCGTCGAGGCGCTTGACCTCGTAGTCGGTGTGCAGGGCGCCGCCGAGGTCCTTGAGGTACGCGGCGAGGGCGTCGGAGATCGACTGGGAGCCGCCGCGGGCCACCGGCCAGCCGCGGGCGTGCGCGGCGAGTGCGAAGATCAGGCCGACGGCGCCGGTGGCGAAGCCGCCGAGGGGCGCCATGACGTGGGCGACGAGGCCGGCGAAGAGGGTCCTGGCCCGCTCGTCCCGGAAGCGGCGCATCAGCCACGTGGACGGGGGCAGGCCGACCAGGCCGAAGCGGGCCAGGGTGACCGGGTCGCGCGGGAGCGCGGTCAGGGGCAACGACATGAAGTCGCGGGCGAGGGTGTCCCACCTGAGCAGGAACGGCTGGACCAGTCTGCGGTACGTGCCCGCGTCGCGCGGCCCGAAGGAGGCGGCCGTCTCGGCGACGGAGCGGGCCAGCACGGCCGCGGTGCCGTCCGGGAAGGGGTGCGCCATGGGCAGTTCGGCGTGCAGCCACTCCAGGCCGTAGCGCTCCAGGGGCAGGGCGCGGAACGCGGGCGAGTTGATGCCGAGGGGGTGCGCGGCGGAGCAGGGGTCGTGCCGGAAGCCGGGCAGGGTGAGCTCCTCGGTGCGGGCACCGCCGCCCACGGTGTCCCGCGCCTCGAACACCGCCACGTCGAATCCGCGGCGGGCGAGCTCCACGGCAGCGGTCAGTCCGTTCGGCCCCGCACCCACCACGACCGCATCGAGCATCGACGGCACCTTCGGACCCCCTAGTCAGCCGATGGCCACTCGGCCCCAGGATATGCCGCACCCCCGACACACCGGGGTCGGGGCAGCGGGCTCGGGAACGGGGAGGCGTTACAGCGGGTCGCCCCGGCGCCCTCGGGAGGCTTTGACCGGGGGGCAGGGCGGCCGTCGCCAGGACGAGCCACCGACGCCGGCCAGGCCGGGCCGGGGATGCCGAGGACCGCCGTGCCCGGGCTCGCCGGGATCACGGCGTCGGGGTCGGGTCTTACACGCCGGGCAAGGAGGTGTGGGTGTCCGGGGCGGTGAGGAGGCCGGTGATGTGGCGGGCCGTGGCCGTGTTGCGGGCTGCTGTGAAGGGCAGGGTGTTGCCGCCCGTGATGCGGAAGGGGGTGCCGGTCAGGGTCAGGTGGGTGCCGCCGGCCTCCTCGACCAGGAGGAGACCTGCCGCGTGGTCCCAGGCCGCCTCCCAGCAGAAGGCCGTGGCGTCCAACTCGCCCCGGGCGACCGCGAGATACTCCAGTCCCGCCGACCCGCAGGGACGAGGTGCGACACCGTCCGCCCACAGGCCGCGCAAGGCATGCTTCTGCTCGTCCGTCGTGTAGTCGGGGTGGGACGTGGCGACTTCGAGGGGCCGCCCCGGCTCGGGCGCACCGCAGCGCAGGGGCACGCCGTCGAGGAAGGCGCCCTGACCGCGTACGGCCGTGGCGAGTTGGTCGCGCGCCGGCGCGTACGTCCAGGAGGCCAGTACGACCCCGTGCCGGGCGAGGGCGACCAGGGTGCAGAAGCCGGGGTCGCCGTGCACGAACTGCCGTGTGCCGTCCACCGGGTCGACGATCCACACGGGGGCGTCACCCCGTACCGCCTCGTAGACCGCCGGGTCGGCGTGCACCGCCTCCTCGCCGACCACGACCGAGCCCGGCAGCAGGGCGCCGAGCGCGTCCGTGAGGTACCGCTCGGCCAGCCGGTCCGCGTCCGTCACCAGGTCGTGCGGTCCGGACTTCTGGTCCACCTCGTGCTCCGCCAGCCGCCGGAAGCGGGGCATGATCTCGGCCGCGGCCGCCTTGCGGACCGCCTCCTCCACATCGGCCGAGTGACGTGCGAGAAACTCTTCGATGGTTTCCGTCTCTTCGATCATGTCTCTATGAGAACATGCCCCACTGACATTCCCCGCCGGGCCGGTGCACACCGGATGGAATCGGCGTGAACACCCGTCATCGGACATCCCGGTACGTCCGGTGGAGGCCCGCGGCCGGCGCGTGGTGGACGCCGGCCGGCTTCACCGGCCGACCGCGTACCCCTGCATCCCCCTCGGGTTGGCGGCCGCCGACAGGATGCCGGTCTCGGGGCAGCGGGCGACGGCGCACAGGCGTCCCTCGGACCACGGCTCGCCGACGGTCACGTCGTGACCGCGGCGCCGCAGCTCCGCGACGACCTTGGGGCCCATGCGCGACTCGACCGTGACGCTGCCGGGGCGCGTCCCGCGCGGGTAGAAGGAACCGGGGAAGCTGTCGTTGTGCCAGTTCGGCGCGTCGATGGCGCCCTGGAGGTCGAGGCCCCCGCGGACGGCGGCGCGCAGCGCGACCGCGAGGAAGAAGTGCGTTTGCCACTGGTCCTGCTGGTCCCCGCCGGGCGTGCCGAACGCCATGACCGGCACCCCGTCGCGCAGCGCGATCGAGGGGGTGAGGGTGGTGCGCGGACGGCGGCCCGGCGTCAGCGAGTTGGGCAGGCCCTCCTCCAGCCAGGCCATCTGGAGCCGGGTGCCGAGCGGGAAGCCCAGTTCGGGCACGACGGGGTTGGACTGGAGCCAGCCGCCGCTGGGGGTGGCGGCGACCATGTTGCCCCAGCGGTCGACGACGTCGATGTGGCAGGTGTCGCCGCGCGTGCCGCCGTCGGCGGCCACGTCGGGTTCGCCCGGCACGGGTGACGCGGGGCTGTTGGCGAACGTCGGCTCGCCGACACCCATCGCGTCGAACTCGCCCTCGCCGGCCGCCACCGCGTGCGCGTGCGTGCTCAGCCGTGGGACGCGCCCGCCGGGGCTGCCGGGCCGCAACTCGTACGAGGCGGCGGCGCCGACCAGCCCTCGCCGCTCGGTGTTGTACGGCGCCGACAGCAGCTCCGCCAGCGGCACCTCGTCGGCGTCCCCGTACCAGGCCTCCCGGTCGGCCATGGCGAGCTTGCAGCCCTCGATGAGCAGGTGAACGTAGTCGGCGGAGCCGTACGGGGGCAACTCAGCCGGAAGCAGGGCGAGTTGCTGGAGGAGCACCGGGCCCTGGCTCCAGGGGCCGGCCTTGCACACGGTCCAGCCGTTCCAGTCGTACGTCGCCGGCGTCTCGTAGGTCGCGGACCAGGCGGCGAGGTCGGCGGCCGTCAGGGTGCCGGTGTGCCGTTCGCCGCTGGTGTCCAGCGTCGGCCGCCCGGCCTGCCGGACCAGCGCCTCGGCGATGAAACCGGTGCGCCACACCTCCCGCGCGGCCTCGATCCGCGCCTCCCGGTCCCCCGCGCCCGCGGTCTCGGTGAGCAGCCGCTTCCAGGTGGCGGCGAGCGCGGGGTTGCGCAGCAGCGTGCCGGGGCGCGGCGAGTGTCCGCCGGGCAGGTAGACCTCTGCGGACGAGGTCCACTCGGTCTCGAACAGCCTCCGCACGGTCTCGACGGTCTCGCCGACGCGCTCCACGGGCGCGTGCCCGTGCTCTGCGTATCCGACGGCGTACTTGAGGACGTCGTCGAGGGACTTCGTGCCGTGGTCGCGCAGCAGCACCATCCACGCGTCGAACGCGCCCGGCACGGCGGCGGCCAGCGGGCCGGTGCCCGGTACGAGGTCCAGCCCGAGCGCCCGGTAGTGCGCGACCGTCGCCCCCGCCGGGGCGACACCCTGACCGCACAGCACCCGCACCTCGCCGCCCGCCGGGGCGAGCAGGATCGGCACCTCACCGGCGGGCCCGTTCAGGTGCGGCTCCACGACGTGCAGTACGAAGGCCCCGGCCACGGCCGCGTCGTAGGCGTTGCCGCCGCTCTCCAGCACGGCCATCGCCGACTGCGAGGCGAGCCAGTGGGTGGAGGACACCATGCCGAAGGATCCCTGAAGCGTGGGTCGGGTGGTGAACTGCATCTCTCACCTCGGTGTTTGGGCGCGCCTGCGGCCTCGCCAATCCTTCATACCTGTTCTGGGAAGGATCAGGGGAGTTTCAGCTTGACTCCGCTCAGCCTTGACCAGGCAGCAGGCTACCGATCGGATGCGCTCTCACTCCGGTGCCCCACCGGCTGACGCCTTCCCAGCGCGTGGCCGCAGGTTCGAGTCCTGCCGGGTCGCCTTTGACAGCCCCCAGTGGGAGGGCTTTTCACTGGTCAGACCGGGTTTCACCGCGCACGACGAAGCCCCGGGCCCCCGACGGTCATGGGAAGGCTCCGGGGCTGTCCGGCTGCCACCGGGTTTTCGCGGGTGACGTGTCGAATACCTGGCGAAGTTCTCGGCCGGACGGTCAGCCGACTCGCGGGACGGTCGCTGCGTGTCGGAGGAGTGGAGCAGGAAGCCCGCTCCGTCGTTCTCGTACGAACGGCGTCCGGCCCGCCGCCAGTGCCGCGGCCTTGGCCTCGTGGATGTCGATCCCTTGGACCTCGTGCCCGATTTCGGCCATGCAGGCGGCATGGACGGCACCGAGGTAGCCGGTGCCGATGACGGTCGGTTTCATGTGCTGCTCCGGGGGGTGGCGTGGAGGCGGACCGGCCCGGTCGTGGCACGGGGCTCGGCGACGGCGGGGCCGGGGACTCCTGGGGTTCGGTAGCCGTAGGGGTTGGCGGTCTGGAAGCGCCAGGAGTCCCGGCACATCCGGGCCAGGCCACGGATCGGGTACCAGCCCAGGACATCGGACGCGGCGGACCCGTCGACGACGAGTTCCGGCACGTCACCCGGACGCCGGGGGCCGATGCGGTACGGCACGGGCCGGCCGGAGGCCCGTTGGTAGGCCTCGATCAGCTGGAGCACCGAGGTACCGCGCCCGCTGCCCAGGTTGAGGACGTGCAGTCCCGGCGGCGCGGGACGCTCCAGCGCGAGCCGGTGCCCTTCGGCCACGTCCATGACGTGGATGTAGTCGCGCACGCCCGTTCCGTCCGGGGTGGGCCAGTCGTCACCGAAGACTGTGACGTGCTCGCGCAGGCCCGCGGCGACCTGGGCGATACAGGGCATGACGTTGTCCGGCATGCCGAGCGGGTCCTCCCCCAGAAGCCCGGACCGGTGGGCGCCGACGGGGTTGAAGTAGCGCAACGCGTGCACGGTGAACTCGGGCCGGCGGGCGCACACGTCGGCGAGGATCTGTTCGCACATCCACTTCGAGCGTGCGTACGGGTTGGCGGATGCCACCTGGTAGTCCTCGGTCAGGGGCATACGGGCGGCGGCGCCGTACAGGGAGCATGAGGAGGAGAACACCAGCCGGTGCACATGGTGTTCACTCATCACCTCCAGCAGTGCGGTGGTGCCGCCCACGTTGGTGTCGTAGTACTCGACGGGCATCCGCGCCGACTCCCCCACTGCCTTGCGGCCGGCGAAGTGAACCACCGTGTCGACGGGATGGCGGGCGAAGACGCTGGACAGTGCGTTGCGGTCGCGGACGTCCAGGACGTAGGAGGCGGCCAGGCGGCGGCCGGCCACCGACTCGACGCGACGGAGCGCCTCAGGGACGCTGTTTTGGTGGTTGTCGACGACGATCACGTTGTGACCGTGCGAGAGGAGCTCTGCGCAGGTATGGCTGCCGATGAATCCGGCACCCCCGGTCACCATGATCGTGCGTGGCTGGGACATGGAGTGACACCTCCGTTGGGCATCGAGGGGGAATGGAGGAGGACGGAATGAGGGGCGCGCGGCACCGCCCGGACCGTCGCGCCCATGAGGAACGCCGCCGGGCGAGCCGCTCAGCCGAGCAGGCCCGCCAAGTACTCGAGGAGGATCAGCACAGCGAGGACCAGCGGGGATGCGGTCGGGGCGGCCACGGCGAGCGGCGCTCGGACGGTGGCCAGAGCCCGCCACCGACGGATGTTCGCGGTGCCGGCGGTCTCCACAGCGTGCAGCAGGCAGACCCGGCAGGCACCACGGTGCAGGTTCCGGCGCCCGGCAGGCACAGGCAGACGTAGCCGAAAGCGGGACCGTTGATTTCACCGAAGAGGCCGGCGCCGCCGAGACCCCCAGCAATGATCACGTAAGGCATGACGAGCCGCAGAGACAGGGGAGCGACGGGCTGGTGTGCCTTGGGCGTGACCTGGAAGGTCAGGCTGCGCGGCCGGAGTCTGGCCCAGACCGCCGACAGCATTCCCCTGAGGTCCGACGAATCCCGCGCCCCCGGTCACCACGACACGCATGTTTCTCCCATCGATGTCACCTCAGTTGGGCAAGGTCAGGCACAGACATGAAGAAAAGATATGAAATCGGCCGGTATGACGATCTGGTCCCGGGTGGAGAGCTACCGCCGACCGGCCCAGTCCGGGCGGCTGTGCGGTTGCGCTTTACCGGCTAGGCCGCATTCCCTCGCGGCACATACCTGCACCGATGGAGTGAACGATGGCCCCCTGCCCAGCGTCGGCGAGTCGAACGGAATCAGGGTCCAGGCAGGCCAGACCGAGCCCGTGAACCGGCAGACCACATCCCGCACTGTGATCCTCATCCGCCTGGACCAACCGGCGATCACCGGCACACGGTTCCCGCCGGCGCGCGGGGAGTTCGAACGGCACGAGCCGGTACCCCTCCCAAAGACGCTGAAAGACCCGTTCCCGCAGGTCAGGGACTTAAGAGGTGTCGAAAGCCCAGGTCAGCGGCCCGATCCCGGGCCCTCCATGCCGAAGGCGCCCTGGAGGGTGGGCCGGGTGGTGAACATGCGGTGTCTTACCTCGCTGTTTCCGCGCGTCGGTCGGTCCGGGCGAACGACCTCGTCTCACCGCACGTCCGCCGGGAGCTCAATCCTCCCGGCATACGGCCCCTGGTTCTCCTCGCCGACATGCTGCTCGAACGTGATGTCGGCGCCGCCGTACGGGATCAGGAAACCGAAGTCCAACCGGTGACTCCTGATCCGGTACGTCTTCGCGTCCAGGACCAGTACCTCGTCAAGGCCGGAGAGCGTCAGCCGGGCGTCCTCGACGGCCACTCCCGCCTTGCGGAGCTGTTCAGCCGTCGGATCGAACTCGCGCTTCGCCTTCTTCGCCCAGGCCCGGTCCGCGACGGCACTCAGCTTCCGTTTGCCGCTCGCGACGCGGAGTTCCACCGTGCCGTCGCCCGTCCCGGTCACCTTCACGTCTCCCCCGGTGGCCTTCGCATACGTCCGGAACTCTTCGACGACCGCGACCGGGTCCTCGACCTTGTTCCACATCTCCGGGTCGGTGACGGGGGCGTGCTTCCAGGGCACGTCGCCTTCCTTGAGGTAGGCGGTGCCGTCGGCGACGTATATCTCCTCGTTCTTCCTGGTCCCCTTGCTGCTGGTGGTGACGCCCTCGGACCGCAGCGCCTCCGGCTTCATCGCGCGCCGGACCGTGGCCCGGTAGGTGGCCGCGTTCTTCTGCCCCTGGAGTGTGAGCCCCTCCTCCCCCTTCACGGAGAAGGTCCAGCCGGGCTTCTCGGCCATCGCCTTCTCCGCGAGGTCGAGGAAGTCCTCCGGGGACTCGGGCGTCGCGGACGGCTCGGGCGGCGCGGACACAGTCGCCGCCACCTCGGGGCTTCCCGCCGCCCCGGCCGGCTTCCGCGCCTCAACTCCGCATGCGTCCAGCGAGAGCACGAGCGGGAGTACGAGCACGAGGGCACACCGGAGGCGAGTTCGCATGGACCTTTTCCTTACGTCACGGCGGAGCGGCGCGGACTGTACAGCAACACTCGGCCGAGATCATCCCGACGGTCATTCCGCGCAAATCGACACACTCGACGGCTCGCCCTCGACCTCGTCACTCTGAAACCGGTATGCGTCGCGCTCAGCCCCTGACAACCGGGCTCCCACCGTCCGATTCTCACGGTCACGGCCCCGCCTGGACGTCGTGCGCCACCGCCCTGGATGACGCCCACGCCCCACGGACCTCGTAGGCGCGGGAACACCACGACGGTCCTCGGTGTTGATCTGCTGCGGCAGAACGGAGGTCGGACGGTGCACGGTGAGTACAAGGTCCCCGGCGGCAAACTCGTCGTCGTGGACGTGGAGGTCGAGGACGGCGCGCTGCGGCACGTGCGCGTGGCGGGTGACTTCTTCCTGGAGCCGGACGAGGCGCTGGACGCCGTGAACCGCGCGCTGGAGGGCGCCCCCGCGGACGCCGGCGCGGCGGGCCTGGCCGCCCGGATCGACGCGGCGCTGCCCGAGGGCACCGTGATGTACGGGCTGACGTCCGAGGGCGTCGGGATCGCGGTGCGCCGCGCGCTGGCGCACGCCACGGACTGGACGGACTACGACTGGCAGCTCGTCCACGACGGCCCGCAGTCCCCCGCGCTGCACATGGCGCTGGACGAGGTGCTGACGGCGGAGGTCGCCGCTGGCCGGCGTCCGCCGACCCTGCGCGTGTGGGAGTGGGCCGCACCCGCGGTGATCATCGGCAGTTTCCAGTCGCTGCGCAACGAGGTGGACCCCGAGGGGGCGGCGCGGCACGGCGTCGAGGTGGTGCGCCGGATCTCCGGCGGCGGCGCGATGTTCGTCGAGCCGGGCAATACGATCACGTACTCGCTGTCGGTGCCGGAGGCGCTGGTGCAGGGGCTGTCCTTCCAGGACAGCTACGCCTACCTGGACGACTGGGTGCTCGGCGCCCTCGGCGACATGGGCATCCGGGCCTGGTACCAGCCGCTGAACGACATCGCCACCGACCAGGGCAAGATCGCGGGCGCCGCGCAGAAGCGGATGGTGGGACCGGGCGGAGGGCCCGGGGCGGTGCTGCACCACGTGACCATGTCGTACGACATCGACGCCGACAAGATGCTCGAGGTGCTGCGGATCGGGCGGGAGAAGCTGTCCGGCAAGGGCATCGGGAGCGCGAAGAAGCGGGTGGACCCGCTGCGCCGGCAGACCGGGCTCGCCCGCGAGGCCGTCATCGCGCGGATGGTGGAGTCCTTCCGCGCCCGGTACGGCCTGACGGTCGGCAAGGCGACCGACGAGGAGCTGGCCCGCGCGCGGGAGCTGGCGCGGACGAAGTTCGGCTCGGACCAGTGGACGGCGCGGGTGCCATAGCGTTCACACGAACCGTACCGGCCCCGACTCCTGGGCGGGGACGAGGAGTTGCCGGCGCGGGCCTCAAGGGCCCTGCTCCGCTTCCCCTCCCCCGCCGGGACATAAACGGCAAACGGTACGTCAGAAGCAGGCGGCCGTGACCGTCCGGGCACGGAGCGGAGTACCGCTTCCGCCACACGGGGAGTCGTGTGACACTGAGGTCCCGTCCGTGGTGTGGAATCGCTTCGCACCGCGTCCGTCCCCCACACGAGAAGTGCGCCGTGCGTGAACTTCCTCTCCCCCTCGCGCTCACCGCGCGTCTGAGTCCGGTCGTCGTGCTCGCCTGCGCGGGCTGGGCGTTGACGTCCGGCCCGTTGGCCGCCTCCCCAGCCGCCGCCGGACCCAATACCGAACAGCAGGAGAACCGCGGCGCCGACGACGGCTCGTCCTCCGAGCCGTCCGCGCCGTCGTCGACCGCGGTGACCAAGACGTACGCGTCCGCCCCCGCACCGTGCACCAGCATCGCCGCGAAGACGGTCACGTCCCTGGTGCCGGGTGCAAAGCCGGCGGGCAAGGAGATCCCGTCGACGGACACCAAGGTGCGCCGGACCTGCTCCTGGAACGCGCTCAAGGACTACGACTACCGCTGGCTCGACGTGTCCTTCGAGATCATGGTGACGGACGAGGCGGCGCTGAAGTCGTACCAGCAGCGGACCAGCGACAAGAGCGGCGGCGGGGCGGTGCCCGGCCTCGGGGACAGCGCCTACTCGGTGGTGAACCTGACCACCGAGGACAAGCAGGAGACCCGCGAGGGCGTGGTGCTGGCCCGCTCCGCCAACGCGATCGTGGTCGTCACGTACAACGGCAGCGACTTCGAGTCGAAGAAGGCGCCGAGCACGGACGAGATCAACAAGGGCGCCATCAAGGCCGCCAAGGAGGCGATGGCCGCCCTGGAGAACGGTCGTACGGGCTGACCGTCCTCCCCGGGCGGTGAAGCGCGTCGGGCAGTACAGCGCTTCAGGCGGTGATGCGCGTCAGACGGTGGCCCGCTGCCGCCCGCGCGCCGCCATCAGCAGCAGGTACAGCACCAGTGAGGTGCCCAGGCCCACCGCCCAGCCGTAGTCGGCGAGGGACCTCAGGGCGGGGATGGGCCGGCCGTCGATCAGCGGGTGGAAGTCCGCGCCGCCGATGGCCAGCACGCCGCCCACCACGAAGGCCACGACCGCCCGCCAGTTCCAGCCGCCCTCGTACCAGTAGCGTCCGCCCGCGCGGTACAGGTCGGCCAGGTCCAGCCGGGAGCGCCTGAGGACCCAGTAGTCGGCGATGAGGATGCCGGCGACGGTGCCGAGCAGTCCGCCGACCAGGCCGAGCCAGGTGAAGATGTAGCCCTGCGGGTCGGCGTACAGCTTCCACGGGCACATCACCACGGCGAGCACGGCGGTGACGAGCGCGCCGGCGCGGAAACTGACCTTGCGCGGTGCGACGTTGGAGAAGTCGAAGGCCGGGGAGACCATGTTGGCCGCGATGTTGACCGACAGGGTCGCCACCAGCACGGTGACCAGCGCGTACACCAGGCCCACCACGTTGTCCGTCTTCGCCGCCAACTGCACCGGGTCCCACACCGGTTCGCCGTACACGGCCTGGGAGCCGGAGGTGACCAGCACGGACAGGAACGCGAACAGGGTCATGGTCGTGGGCAGTCCGAGCGCCTGGCCCCGGGTCTGCGCCTTCTGGCTCCTGCCGTACCGGGTGAAGTCCGGGATGTTCAGCGACAGGGTGGACCAGAAGCCGATCATGCCCATCAGGGAGGGCGCGAACAGTTTCCAGAAGTCCGCTCCCCAGCCCAGTTTCGACGGCTGGTCGAAGAGCGGGCCGAGTCCGCCGGCCTTGCTGCTCATCCACCACAGCATCACGAAGGCGCCGACGAGCACGAAGGGCGCCGCCCAGTTCTCGAACCGGCGGATGGTCTCCATGCCCCGGTAGATGACGGCCACCTGGATCGCCCAGAAGATGGCGAACGACGCCCACATCGTCCAGGCGTGGCCGCCCACCTTCGCGGCGTCCGTCCAGCCGCTCCCGATCAGCTTCCCGGCGAGGAAGTAGATCGCCTCGCCGCCGATCCAGGTCTGGATGCCGAACCAGCCGCACGCCACCAACGCCCGTACGACGGCGGGCAGGTTGGCGCCGCGCACGCCGAAGGAGGCGCGGGCGAAGACCGGGAAGGGGATGCCGTACTTGGGTCCCGCGTGCCCGGTGAGCAGCATGGGGACGAGCACGATCAGGTTGGCCAGGGCGATGGTGAACACCGCCTGCTTCCAGTCCATGCCGACGGCGATCAGACCGGAGGCCAGGGTCCAGGAAGCCGTGTTGTGGGCCATGCCGACCCACAGCGCGGAGAAGTTGTACGTGGTCCAGGTGCGCTTGGCGACCGGGACGGGCAGCAGGTCCGCGTTGGCGTAGGGGCCACTGGGCGGCGGAGTGCCGGGGGCGATCTCCACCCGCCCGTCGGGGAGGGTGACCTGCGCGGACGGCGGTATGGCCGGAGGAGCGGTGTCGGTCATGGGCAGCCCAATCGATGAGACGGGTCGAAACGGGGCGGTGCGGGCGCCCGGCCCCTCCCCGGGGAGGTGGGGAGGGGGGACAGAGGGGGGATGGGAACAGCGCTCGGGGACTCAGGAGTTGACGGCCGGGATGATCTGCTGCCCGTACGCGTCGATCACGGCTTCCTGCGCGTCGTGCATGTCGTACACGGCGAACTGGTCCACGCCCAGCTCGCGCAGCGCGTTCAGCTTCTCGATGTGCTTCTCGACCGGTCCGACCACGCAGAACCGGTCGACGATCTCGTCGGGCACGAACTGCGTGTCCGGGTTGCCGCTGCGCCCGTGGTGGGCGTAGTCGTAGCCCTGGCGGGCCTTGATGTAGTCGGTGAGTTCGTCGGGTACGGCGGCGGAGTGCTCGCCGTAGCGGGCGACCAGGTCGGCCACGTGGTTGCCGACCATGCCGCCGAACCACCGGCACTGGTCGCGGGCGTGGGCGAGCGCCTTGGGCGAGTCGTCGGCGGTGACGTAGGCGGGGGCGGCGACGCAGATCCTCACCTCGGACGGGTCGCGCCCGGCCGCGGCCGCCGCGTCCTTCACGGCCTTCACCATGTACTCGGTCAGGTAGAGGTCGGCGAGCTGGAGGATGAACCCGTCGGCCTCCTCACCGGTCATCTTCAGCGCCTTGGGGCCGTACGCGGCCATCCACACGGGCAGTTCCGCGCCGGGCTTGATCCACGGGAACCTGATCACCGTGCCGCCGAGGTCGGCCTCCTCTCCCCTGCCCAGCGCCCGGATGACCTTCATCGCCTCGCTGATCCGGGCCAGGGTGTTGGGTTTGCGGCCGGCCACCCGCATCGCGGAGTCGCCGCGGCCGATCCCGCAGACCGTGCGGTTGCCGAACATGTCGTTGAGGGTGGCGAAGGTGGAGGCGGTGACCTCCCAGGTGCGGGTGCCGGGGTTGGTGACCATGGTTCCGACGGTCAGCTTCTCGGTGTTCGCGAGGATCTGGCTGTAGATCACGAACGGCTCCTGCCAGAGCACGGCGGAGTCGAACGTCCAGCCGTAGCGGAAGCCGTTGCGCTCGGCGCGCTTCATCAGGCTGACCACGCGCGAGGCCGGCGGGTCGGTCTGCAGGACGAGTCCGAAGTCCATGGGCGGCACTCCTAGTCGAGGTACTGGCAGGTGGAGCGCGGGGTGTAGACGCCGTGCCCGGCGTGCCCGGTGTACTCCCGCTCGGTGATGACGGGTACGCCGCGGGAGAGCACGGTCTCCACCCGGCCGGTGATCCGCCTGCCCTCGTACGCCGAGTAGTCGACGTTCATGTGGTGGGTCTCGGCGGACATGACCTGCTCGGCGTGCGGGTCGTAGACGACGACGTCCGCGTCGGCGCCCGGCGCGATGGTGCCCTTCTTCGGGTACATGCCGAACATGCGGGCCGGGGTGGCGCAGCCGATCTCGATCCAGCGGCGGCGCGAGATGTGCCCGTCGACGACGGCCTGGTGGAGCAGGTCCATCCGGTTCTCCACGCCCGGCATGCCGTTGGGGATCTTGGAGAAGTCGCCGCGGCCGAGTTCCTTCTGGCCGGTGAAACAGAAGGGGCAGTGGTCGGTGGAGACCACCTGGAGGTCGTTGGTGCGCAGGCCCTTCCACAGGGCCGCCTGGTGCTCCTTGGGCCGAAGCGGTGTGCTGCACACGTACTTCGCGCCCTCGAAGTCGGGCTCGGCGAGGTTGTCGGTGGACAGGAAGAGGTACTGCGGGCAGGTCTCGCCGAAGACGTGCAGTCCCTGGTCGCGTGCCCTGGCCAGTTCGGCGACCGCCTCCTGCGCCGAGACGTGCACGACGTACAGCGGCGCGCCCGCGACCTGGGCGAGCCGGATGGCGCGGTGGGTGGCCTCGGCCTCCAGCAGGGCCTTGCGGACCTCTCCGTGGTAGCGCGGGTCGGTCTCGCCGCGGGCCAGGGCCTGTTCGACCAGGACGTCGATGGCGATGCCGTTCTCGGCGTGCATCATGATCAGCCCGCCGTTGTCGGCGGCCCTCTGCATGGCGCGCAGGATCTGCCCGTCGTCGCTGTAGAAGACTCCCGGGTAGGCCATGAACTGCTTGAAGGAGGTCACGCCCTCCTCCACCAGCAGGTCCATCTCCTTGAGCGTCTCCTGGTTCACATCGGAGACGATCATGTGGAAGCCGTAGTCGATCGCGCAGTTGCCCTGGGCCTTGGCGTGCCAGGCGTCCAGGCCCTCGCGCAGGGCTCCGCCGACGGTCTGGATGGCGAAGTCCACGATCGTGGTCGTGCCGCCCCAGGCGGCGGCCCGGGTGCCGGTCTCGAAGGTGTCCGCGGCGTAGGTGCCGCCGAAGGGCATCTCCATGTGGGTGTGGCCGTCGACGCCGCCCGGGATCACGTACTTGCCGGTCGCGTCGATGGTCCGCTCGGCGGTGAACGCCCCGGCGGCCGGGGTGCCGGAGGCGGCGAGGGCGGCGATGCGGCCGTCCTCGATCAGGACGTCGGCGTGGATCTCGTCGGCGGCGGTGATGACGAGGCCGCCGCGGATGACGGTGCGGCTCATGCTCCCTCTCCTTCCGGTCGGGTGTGCGCGGTGGGTCGCGGGTTCCCGGTCAGGGCGCGGTCAGCGGCTCGTACGTGCCCGGGGCGCGGTCGCGGTAGAACTGCCAGCGGTCGCGGACCTCGCGCAGCTTGGCCAGGTCCAGGTCGCGCACGACCAGTTCGGTGTCCTTGTCGCTCGCCGGTTCGCCGACGAACTGCGCCTCCGGGTCCACGAAGTACGAGGTGCCGTAGAAGTCGTTGTCCCCGTACTCCTCGACGCCCACCCGGTTGATCGCGCCGACGAAGTACTCGTTGGCGACGGCCGCCGCCGGCTGCTCCAGCTGCCAGAGGTAGCCGGACAGTCCGCGCGAGGTGGCCGACGGGTTGAAGACGATCTCGGCGCCGGCCAGTCCGAGGGCCCGCCAGCCCTCCGGGAAGTGCCGGTCGTAGCAGATGTAGACGCCGATCCTGCCCGCCTTGGTGTCGAAGATCGGCCAGCCGCTGTTGCCGGGCCGGAAGTAGAACTTCTCCCAGAAGCCCTTGACCTGCGGGATGTGGGTCTTGCGGTACTTGCCGAGGTAGGAGCCGTCCGCGTCGATCACGGCGGCGGTGTTGTAGAGGACGCCGGGCTGCTCCTCCTCGTACATGGGCAGCACCAGGACGATGCCGAGTTCCTTCGCGAGCGCCTGGAAGCGCCGGACGATCGGGCCTTCGGGGATCTGCTCGGCGTACGCGTAGAACGCGGGGTCCTGGACCTGGCAGAAGTACGGTCCGTAGAACAGTTCCTGGAAGCACAGCACCTGGGCGCCCTGCGCGGCCGCGTCGCGGGCCGCCTGCTCGTGGACCTGGATCATGGATTCCTTGTCGCCGGTCCACGCGGTCTGGAAGAGGGCGGCACGGATCACCTTGCTCATCGGGACCTCCACTCGCTGGATGTGCCGGGAGCGTAGAAAGCCGGCGGCTCCGCTTTGAGGTGCACCGTGTCACGTCTGCGGGGGCGGGGCGTGCCACCGTGTCACTCCGGGTCCGTCCCATGTCTCACCGCCGTTCTCCCGGCCGTTCTTCCGGCTCACTCCTGTTGCGCGTCGTGCGCGAGGAGCGCGATGTGCACCGAGGCGGCCTGTTCGAAGTCGTCGAGGTCCACCCCGAGGCACGCCTGTATGGACTCCAGGCGGCGGTACAGCGCGGGCCGGGAGACGTGGTGGAGCTGGGCGGTGCGGGACTTGTTGCGGCCGGTGGCGAGGTAGGTGCGCAGCACGGACAGCAGGTCGTCGTCGGCCCGGCGCAGCAGTCCGGCCAGTTCCCGCTCCGCGAAGGACTGCACGTGCGGGTCGTCGCGCAGCAGCCGGACCAGGCCGCGCAGGTGCACGTCCTTCAGGCGCACGACGGCCGGGAGGTCCAGGGCGTCGGCGGAGTCGGCCACGGCCCGGGCGACGTGCCGGGCCTCGCGCAGCCCGGCGGGCACGTCGTCCCAGACGGTGCGGGCGTCCGCGGCGGCGACGACCGTGCGGTCCGCGCCGGACCCGTCGCGCAGCCGGGCCGCGAAGTGCTCGGTGAGGGCGTCGGCGTCCTGGTCGCGGGCGAGGCTGAGCAGCACGGCGGTGGCGCCCTCGGCCAGCTCGGCGACCAGCCCGGGAAGGCCCAGCAGCCGCAGCAGCCGGTCGAGCCCGGCCACGTCGCCGTCCGGTACGGCCAGTGGTACGAAGCTGCGCCGGTTGACCGGCAGCCCGGCGGCCCGTGCCCGGGGCAGCAGCTGCCGGGCCGGCACGGCTCCGCCGACGAGGTCGGTGAGCAGGCCCTGCGCGGACTGCTCCTCCCAGGAGCAGCCGGCGTTGCCGCCGAGCATGCGGTGCAGGACGAGGGCCTCGGCGGCGCGGTCGGCCAGCAGCCGTCCAGTGGCGCTGTCGCCGCGGTGGCCGCACAGCACGATCCGGCCCCACCGCTCCCCGCGTCCGCCCAGTTCGGCGCGGATCCAGCCGTCGCCCTGGCCCGCACCGGCCTGCCGGGCGATACGTTCCCAGTCCCGCAGCACGTCGTCGACCGCCGACCGCTCTCCCGCCGTGGCCAGGACGCGGTGGGCGAGGTTGGTGACGACGACGGGGCAGGCGCTGTGCTGGGCGATCTCGTCGAGCAGTGCCTGGAGCGGGGCGCCCGCCGTGATCAGCGCGGTGAGGGCGGTGCGTACGGCCTCCGACAGGCTGACGGAGGCGAACTTGCGCCGCACCAGCCGGGACTGGACCTCCTCGGTCAGCTCGGCGAAGGGGAAGGGGCGGTGCAGGACGACCAGGGGCAGCTGGCACCGCTCGGCGGCCCGGCGCATCACGTCCGGCGGCGTGGGGAAGGCCCGGCCGAGGCCGAGTACGACGGCCGCGGCCTCCGCGCGGTGCAGGGAGCGGATGTACTCGGCCTGCTTCTCCTCGTCACCGGCGAGCAGCACGCCGGTGGTGAGGACCATCTCGCCGCCGGTGAGCATCACGCCGACGTCGGCGGCCTCGGCGACGTGCACCCAGCGCACGGGCCGGTCGAGGTGGCCGGCGCCGGCCACCACCTCGGGCTCCCCCGCGAGCACCCGCTCCAGGGTGAGGACCTGGCGCACCGACAGAGCGGGTTCCGACGGGTTCCAGGATGCCGGGGGTGTGTCCGAGGCGGTGGTCATGGCGACGTTCCCCTCTTTGTGCGGTTCGGTCCACCTCCGGTGGCGCTCAGTACGCGGCGCGCAGCGCGCTCTCCAGGATCGCGGCGCCCTCCTCGGCCTCCGCGACGGTCAGGGACAGCGGCGGTGCGATGCGCAGGGCGCTGGTGTTGTGTCCGCCGCCCTTGCCGATGAGCAGGCCGCCCTGCCGGGCCGCCTCCAGCACCGCGGTGGCCGCCTGCGGGTCGGCCTCGTCCGTCCCGGGCCGGGTCAGCTCGACGCCGATCATCAGCCCGCGTCCGCGGACCTCGCGCACGCCGGGCAGTTGGGCGGCGACGGCCCGCAGCCGCTCGATGAGGAGTCCGCCGACTCGCCGGGCGTTGCCCTGGAGGTCGTGTTCCAGGAGGTAGTTGAGGTTGGCGAGGCCCGCGGCCATGGTGAGCTGGGTGCCGCCGAAGGTGGAGATGCTGTTGGCGTCCAGGCAGTTCATGATCTCGGCGCGGGCGATCACCCCGCCGATGGACGTGCCGTTGCCGATGCCCTTGGCGAAGGTGACGATGTCGGGCGGCCCGCTGCGCGCGTGCGCCTGCCAGCCCCAGAAGTGGTCGCCGGTGCGGCCCCAGCCGGTCTGCACCTCGTCGGAGATCCACAGGATGCCGTGCTCCTGGAGCACCTCCCGGAAGGCGGCGTACAGGCCGTCGGGCGGAGAGGTGAAGCCGCCGACGCCCTGGACGGGTTCGGCGATCAGCGCGGCGGGCGGGCGGGTGTGGCCGAGGAGGTCCCTGAGGTCCTCGACGCAGGCGTCGATGAACTCGGCGTCGCTCAGGTGGGCGAAGGGACCCCGGGTGCGTACGCCGCCGTGGACGTAGAGCGTCTGGAGCGGGGACAGGGAGGTCGGGGACCAGCCGCGGTTGCCGGTGATGCCCACGGCGCTGAAGGAGCGGCCGTGGTAGCTGTTGCGCATGGCCAGGATGGTGTTGCCGCGCCGGTAGGTGGTGGCGAGCAGCAGGGCGGTGTCGTTGGCCTCGGTTCCGGAGGTGGTGAAGAACACCCGGGCGTCCGGGATCCCGCTCAACTGGACGACCCTCTCGGCGAGTTCGACCATCGGGCGATTGAGGTAGAGCGTGGAGGAGTGGATGATCCGGCCGGCCTGCTCGCTCACCGCCTTGGTCACCTCGGGCAGCGCGTGCGCGGTCATGGTGGTGAGGATTCCGCCGAAGAAGTCGAGGTAGCGCCTGCCGTAGGCGTCCCAGACATGACGGCCCTCGCCGTGGGTGATCTCGATCGGGTCCTCGTAGTAGAGCGCCAGCCAGTCGGGCGCGACGGCCCGGTGACGGTCATACAGGTCGCTCACGGCTGCACCAGCCCTTCGTAGGCGTCGGGGCGGCGGTCGCGGTAGAAGGCCCACTGCTGCCGCACCTCTTCGATGACGTCGAAGTCAAGGTCGCGGACGAGGAGTTGCTCCTTGGAGTCGTCGGCGACGTCTCCGACGAACCGTCCGCGGGGGTCGACGAAGTAGCTCGTTCCGTAGAAGTCGTTGTCGCCGTACTCCTCTCGGCCGACGCGGTTGATCGCGGCGACGAAGTACTCGTTGGCGACGGCGGCGGCCGGCTGTTCCAGCTGCCACAGGTAGGCGGACAGGCCGCGGTGGGTGGCGGAGGGGTTGTAGACGAGCTGGGCGCCGTTCAGGCCGAGCTGCCGCCAGCCCTCCGGGAAGTGGCGGTCGTAGCAGATGTAGACGCCGACCCTGCCGACGGCGGTGTCGAAGACGGGCCAGCCGAGGTTGCCGGGTTTGAAGTAGTACTTCTCCCAGAAGCCCTTGACCTGCGGGATGTGGTGCTTGCGGTACTTGCCGAGGTAGCTGCCGTCGGCGTCGATCACGGCGGCGGTGTTGTAGTAGAAGCCGGACTGCTCGACCTCGAACACCGGGACGACGATCACCATGCCGGTCTCGCGGGCGAGTTCCCGCATGCACCGCACCGTGGGCCCGTCCGGCACCGGCTCGGCCCAGCGGTAGTGCTCCGGCTCCTGGACCTGGCAGAAGTACGGCGCGTTGAAGACTTCCTGGAACCCGATGATCCGGGCACCCTGACGGGCCGCCTCTCGGGCGTGCTCCTCGTGTTTGGCGACCATGGACTCGGTGTCGCCGGTCCAGGTGGCCTGGACCAGGGCCGCACGGACGACGTTGGCCATGAGCTGCTCCTTCGACGTACGTCAGAGCCTCTACGCCCGTAGAACAGGCCTAGAGGCACGAACGTAAGCCTCTTCTCGTGGCTTGCCAAGACCATTGTCGTCAACCCGCGAAGTCGATCGTGTTTCGCACTCCGGTGGGCGAGCGCGTCGGCCGGCGGTAGGGGCGTCACGACGGGGCCGGGACCGGGGCACTCACCCTGGCCAGCAGCTCGTGGGGCGCCGCCGGGCCGGCCTGGAGCCCGGGAAGCAGCAGCAGCCACAGGGCGGCCAGGCGGTCCTCGATCAGCAGGCGGTCGTCGAGGACGTCGGAGAGCGTGTGCAGGCCGAAGAAGGCGGCGACCAGGGTGGGGGCGTCCCGGCCGGGCTCCGCCCCGGGGGCCAGTCCTCCCTCGCTCCGGGCGGCGGCGAGCATGCGTTCGACGGTGGCGATCCAGTCCACGAACGGCGGGGGCATCTCCACGTCGATGGACCGCCGCTCGGCCCACAGCCGCGCGCCGGCGCGGACGACGACGTCGTCACGGAACGCCCGGGCCACCGAGAAGCTCAGCCGCACCAGCCTCTCCAGGGCGGGCTCGGGCACCGACTCGTGCTGTGCGACCAGGGCCGGCCAGGCGGCGAAATGCGCCGTGACGACGGCGAGGGCGAGCTGCTCCTTGTTGGTGTAGTGGAAATAGATGGCCCCGCTGGTACGCCCGGACCGTGCGCTGATGTCGGCGATACTGGTCCCCGCGTAACCCCGTTCGAAGAACAGGTGAGCTGCTGCCTGCAATACGGCTCTGCGGGTTTCCTCCGCCCGTTCCTGCACGCGTCTCCCTCGTCCGTAGGTGCGTCGCGAGGAGGAATCTATCGGCCTTTGCCGCCCGGCCGGGAGAGCCCAACATGCGAAACTCTTAATAATCTTATTAGCATTTTTCCATGGACTCCGGATCGCGCACGCGGGATTCCCGCACCCCGTCGACCGGGTCCGGCGACCCCACCGCCCTTTCCCCTCTTTCCCGCCCTTCCCTGCTTTCCCGCCCTTCCCCGCTCGGCCGGTCCCGGACGGTCGAGCGCGAACTGGTCCACCGGACCTCGGTGGCCGAGGTGTTGCTGACCGACGTCCGCCCCCACGGTCCGCTCTCCTTCCGCGCCGCCGCCGCGTGGCCGCGCTCGCACCCCACGTTCCCGCGCGGACGCGACGACCGGCACAGCCCCTGGATGATCGTCGAGACCCTGCGCCAGCTCGGCATCTACATCCCGCTGCGCCACCTGGACGTGCCCCGCACCGCCCGCTTCCTGATCGACGACCTGTCCTACGCCCTGGACGTGGACGCGGAGCCCACGGCACCGCACGGGGCCAGCGAGGTCACCTGCCTGGTGCGGGTGGGCGGCCTGCGCACCGACCACGGCGGGAACGTGCTGACCGGGCTGCGCATGCGGGTCGACTTCCTGGCCGGCCGGCGGCCGTTCGCCCGCGCGGCGGGCGGGGCGCGGTTCCTCGACGCCGAGCGCTACGACCGGCTCAGGGCCGGCGCCGCCGCGGCCGTGCCGTCCGGAGCCGGGCCGCGGCCCGAACCCGCCCTGCTGGGGCTGGCGTCGGAGTCGGACGCCGTCGTCGCCGTGGCCGGCGAGGAGCTGCTGGTGTGCCCCGCCGATCCGCGCCATCCGTTCCTGTTCGACCACGGAACGGACCACGTGCCCGGGACGGCCCTGCTGGAGGCGGCACGGCAGGCGATCGCCCTGCGCAGCGGAGGGCGGCTCGTGCGACCCGTCGCCTGCCGGATGTCGGCCCTGCGGTTCACCGAGCACGCCCCGCCCGCCGTCATCGACTGCTCCGCCCGGGGCCGCACCGGCGAATTCCTTTTCCGGCAGGGCGGCACCACCACGGCCGAAGGCGTATTGCGATACCCGTGAGGTGTCACCCACACGTGCGTATTGCGGCAGTGAATATCCGCGACCGGTCAAGTGGAGCGTAACGTTCATTATGTTTCCGGTTCCGGATGAATTCCCGGAAACCGCGCAGTGCGGTGCGTGTGACTACCTCACCCCTCAACCACCCCTGTCCGCCTGCGACTTCACGCTGCCTTGAAACGCGTGACGAACGGCAGGCGCCGACGTCCACGACCGGCGGATCGCGCCGCCCTCCGGCAGGTCCGTCCCGCGCCAGAACGGCAAGAGCACATGGCCACACATCACATGTTCGACCTCGACTGGACCCCCGAAGCCGTCGTCTTCGACTGCGACGGCACGCTGGTGGACTCCGAACAGCACTGGCAACAGGCCCGGGTCAGCGTCCTGCGGGACTTCGACTGCGAACCCGGCCCGGACTTCACGGAACGCGCGAAGGGACTGCACTACACCGAGTGCGGCGCCCTCATGGCACGCGTCGCCGGGAGGCCGGACGCCGCCGAGGAGATGACCGAGCGGCTGCTGACGACCTTCCGCTCCCTCGTCGCACGCGAGCCGGTGGCCGCGCGCGGAGCCAAGGGGCTGGTGACGATCCTGAGCCGGGTCGCACCGCTGGCCGTGGCCAGCAACTGCCCCGCCGACGTGGTGGAGTTCTCCCTGGAATCGGTGGGCTTACGGCACCACTTCCGGCACATCGTCGTTCCCGACGAGGAGGTCCGCCCCAAGCCGCACCCCGGCACCTACGCGGAAGCCGTGCGCCGTCTGGGGGTGGCCGACGGCAACACGCTGGCCGTGGAGGACTCGGTCAACGGACTGAAGGCCGCGGCGCACGCCGGCCTCCGAGTGGTCGGGGTGGGCCCGCGACCGGGCCCCGAGGCCGCCGCCCTCGCCGACCTGTGGGTGGGCGCGCTGGACAACGCGGGCCTGATGGCCTGGGCGGCCAGCCGCCCCAGAACCGTCCGGCTCAGGACCGGCACCCCCGGCGCGGCGCCCGGCCGCCCCACGGTTCCGCCCCCCGGCGGCCCCAGCCGGTCCGGCACCACGCCCGCCCCCTGAGCGCCGTACCGCCCGCGGTGGTCCACGCCGCGCCGACGGCCACCGCGGGTGGTGCGGACGGTCATACCCCGGCCAGTGCGCTCCGCTCCGCCAACTCCTCCATGGACAGCCCCAGCACCCGGGCCAGCGCGGCGATCGTGAAGAAGGCCGGGGTCGGGGCCCGGCCCGTCTCGATCTTGCGCAGCGTCTCGGCCGAGATGCCCGCGCTCGCCGCGACCTGAGCCATGCTGCGTTCGCCGCGCGCCGCGCGCAGCAGGCGGCCGAGCCGCTCGCCGCGCTCGCGCTCCTCGGGGGTCAGGGGGGTGCGCACCATACGGGCATCCTACCGCGATTCAAATACCGGTATAGTAATTGGCATGGTGGAACTGAAGACGGACACGTCGATCGACGCAATGTACGAGGCCGGGCAGGTCGTGGCACGGGCCCTGACCGCCGCGCGCAAGGCCGCCGGCGTGGGAGTGTCCCTGCTGGAGCTGGACGAACTGGCCCACGACGTGCTGCGGGAGGCGGGCGCGGCCTCGCCGTTCCTCGGCTATCGGCCCTCCTTCGCCCCGACCCCCTTCCCCGCCGTGCTCTGCGCCTCGGTGAACGACGCGATCGTGCACGGGATCCCCACGAGGTACCGGCTGCGCGACGGCGACCTCGTCTCCCTGGACTTCGGCGCGAAGCTCGGCGGCTGGGCCGGCGACTCGGCGATCAGCTTCGTCGTGGGCCGGCCGCGCCCCGCGGACCTGCGGCTGATCGAGACCGCCGAGCGGGCGCTGGCCGCGGGTATCGAGGCGGCCGTGGTCGGCAACCGCATCGGCGACATCGCCCACGCCATCGGCTCGGTGTGCCGCGCGGCGGGCTACGGCATCCCGGACGGGTTCGGCGGCCACGGCATCGGCCGCCAGATGCACGAGGACCCCGGCGTCCCGAACGAGGGCCGGCCGGGCCGGGGCCTGCCCCTGCGCCACGGCATGGTCCTCGCCATCGAGCCGATGCTGATCGCCGGCGGCACGGACGGCTACCACGCGGCCCCGGACGGCTGGACCCTGTGTACCGACGACGGCTCCCGCGCGGCCCACGTCGAGCACACGGTGGCGATCACGGAATCGGGCCCGCGCATCCTCACGGAACGGTAGGGCCACCCGCGCCCAAGGGGCGCGGGGCCGTATCGGTGTGCGGCTCCGCCGCGCGGGCGCGACCAGCCGCGACGCACCCGCAGCCGCACGACGGCACAGTGCCCGCGACCGGCGGCCGCTCCGTGTGCCGTCCGCAGGAACTCGTGCCATCGTGGCATGAACGACCCCCACACCGGTTACCCGGCGGGAGCCACTGTCAGCGAAGGAACGGACAGCGATGACCAGCGGCTTCAACGGCCCGGAGGGCGACCGCGACCGCGACCCCTTCGGTGAACTCTTCGCCCGCTTCTTCGGCGGACCGCGCCCCGGCCCCCGGCAGATAGACATCGGCCGGCTGCTGAGCCAGCCCGCCCGGGAGCTGGTGCGGGGCGCGGCGCAGTACGCCGCGGAGCACGGCAGCCGGGACCTGGACACCGAGCACCTGCTGCGGGCCGCGCTCACCACCGAGCCCACCCGCAGTCTGCTCAGCCGGTCCGGTGCGGACCCCGACTCGCTCGCGACGCAGATCGACGAGCGGGCCGGCCCCGTGCAGCACCCGCCGGGCGAGGCGCCGCCACCGACCTCACTCTCGCTCACCCCGGCCGTCAAACGCGCCTTCCTCGACGCGCACGACATGGCGCGGGCCAGCGGCGCCGGTTACATCGGTCCGGAGCACGTGCTCAGCGCGCTCGCCGCGAACCCCGACTCGGCGGCCGGGCACATCCTGAACGCGGCTCGGTACGCCTCCTCCGGCCTGCCGCCCGAAGCCCCGGACGCCGCCACGCCGCCCGGGACGGAGCGGCAGCGGTCCACCTCGACACCGACCCTGGACAGGTACGGGCGCGATCTCACCGAACTGGCCCGGCAGGGGCGCATCGACCCGGTGATCGGACGGGAGCAGGAGATCGAGCAGACCATCGAGGTGCTCTCCCGGCGGGGCAAGAACAACCCGGTGCTCATCGGCGACGCGGGCGTCGGCAAGACCGCCATCGTGGAGGGTCTGGCGCAGCGGATCGCCGACGGGGACGTGCCCGACGTCCTGACCGGCCGCCGGGTGGTGGCGCTGGACCTGACGGGCGTCGTCGCGGGCACCCGGTACCGGGGCGACTTCGAGGAGCGGCTGAACAACATCGTCACCGAGATCCGCACCAACTCCGAGCGGCTGATCGTCTTCATCGACGAGCTGCACACCGTCGTCGGCGCCGGCGCGGGCGGCGAGGGCGGCGCGATGGACGCGGGCAACATCCTCAAGCCCGCCCTCTCCCGCGGCGAGCTGCACATCGTGGGCGCGACGACGCTGGAGGAGTTCCGGCGGATCGAGAAGGACGCGGCGCTCGCCCGCCGGTTCCAGCCGATCCTGGTGCCCGAGCCGTCCGTCGCGGACGCGCTGGAGATCCTGCGCGGGCTGCGCGACCGCTACGAGGCCCACCACCAGGTGCGGTACACCGACGAGGCGCTGGTGGCCGCCGTGGCGCTGTCCGACCGCTATCTGACGGAGCGCCGTCTGCCGGACAAGGCGATCGACCTGATCGACCAGGCCGGTGCCCGGGTGAAGCTGCGGGCGCGCACCAAGGGCACCGACGTACGGACCATGGAGCGCGAGGTCGAGCAGCTCACCCTGGACAAGGACCAGGCGGTGGCGGACGAACAGTACGAGCAGGCCACGCAGTTGCGCGACCGGATCACCGAGCTGAAGCAGCGGATCGGCCAGGCCACCGGCGGCGGCGAGGCCGACGAGGGGCAGCATCTGGAGGTCACCGCGGAGGCCATCGCCGAGGTGGTGTCGCGGCAGACCGGCATCCCCGTCAGCAGCCTCACCCAGGAGGAGAAGGAGCGCCTGCTCGGCCTGGAACTGCACCTGCACCGGCGGGTCGTCGGCCAGGAGGAGGCCGTGAGCGCGGTCTCGGAGGCGGTGCTGCGCTCCCGTGCCGGGCTGGCCAGCCCGGACCGGCCGATCGGGAGCTTCCTGTTCCTCGGCCCGACCGGCGTCGGCAAGACCGAGCTGGCCCGGGCGCTGGCCGAGGTCCTGTTCTCCAGCGAGGACCGCATGGTCCGCCTGGACATGAGCGAGTACCAGGAGCGGCACACCGTCAGCCGGCTGGTGGGCGCCCCGCCCGGGTACGTCGGTCACGAGGAGGCCGGCCAGCTCACCGAGGTGGTGCGCCGGCACCCGTACTCGCTGCTGCTGCTCGACGAGGTGGAGAAGGCGCACCCGGACGTCTTCAACATCCTGCTCCAGGTACTCGACGACGGGCGGCTCACCGACTCCCAGGGCCGCACCGTGGACTTCACCCACACCGTCATCGTGATGACCAGCAACCTCGGCTCGGAGGCGATCACCCGGCGCGGTGCCGGCATCGGGTTCGGCGCGGGCGGCGCGGAGGCGGACGAGGAGGCACGGCGCGAGCAGATCCTCAGGCCGCTGCGCGAGCACTTCCGGCCCGAGTTCCTCAACCGGATCGACGAGATCGTCGTCTTCCGCCAGCTGACCGCCGAGCAGTTGCGGCAGATCACCGACCTGCTGCTGGAGAAGACGCGCCGGCTGCTGCACGCGCAGGACGTCACGGTCGAGTTCACCGAGGCGGCCGTCGACTGGCTCGCCCGGCGCGGCCACCAGCCCGAGTACGGCGCCCGTCCGCTGCGCCGCACCATCCAGCGCGAGGTCGAGAACCAGCTCTCCCGGCTGCTCCTGGCCGGCCGGGTCCGCGAGGGAGGCCGGGTCGTCGTGGACGCGAAGGGCGACCGGCTCACCTTCGACCCCCAGAACAAGGAGCCCGCGCCTTCGCCCACGGAGTGAACGGCATGAACGGCCGGGGCCCGCTCTCCCTTCCGGGAGGCGGGCCCCGCCGACGTCTCAACCGGCCCGGGTCACGGCGACGGATTCACCACCATCGCCGAGCCTCCGCCCCGGCGCACCTTCTCCGCGGCGGCCAGCCACCTGCCGTCCGGCAGGCTCTGGACGCCCGTGGCGGCGCCGATCTCGGGATTGAGCTTGAACGAGTGGCCGATCGCCTCCAGCTCCTTCTTCAACACGCTGTCGTAGAGGGCCGGTTCGAGTTCGGTCTGCGCGGCGTTGCGCTGGCTGGCGCGCGGCGCGGCGATCGCGTCGACCAGGGACTGGTGCCGGTCGAGGAACCCGGTCAGGGTCTGCAGCACGGTCGTGATGATGGTCGCCCCGCCCGGCGAACCGAGCGCCACCACCGGCCGGTTGTGCCGGTCCAGCACGATCGTCGGCGAGATCGACGAACGCGGCCGCTTGCCCGGACCGGGCAGGTTCGGGTCGTGCACGGCCGGGTTGGCCGGGGCGAAGGAGAAGTCCGTCAGCTCGTTGTTGAGCAGGAAACCCCGGCCGGGCACGGTGATGCCGCTGCCGCCGGTCTGCTCGATGGTGAGGGTGTAGGCGACGACGTTGCCCCACCGGTCGGCGACCGTCAGGTGCGTGGTGTTCTCGCCCTCGTACGTCGTCGGCGCGGCCGTGCCGCCGCGGGAGCAGGCCGCGGGGTGGCGCGGGTCGCCGGGTGCGAGCGGGCTGGTGAGGACCACGTCGTCCTTGATCAGGCAGGCGCGGGAGTCGGCGTACTTCTGCGACAGCAGTTGCTTCGTGGGCACGTTCTCGAAGGCGGGGTCGCCGACCCAGCGCCCGCGGTCGGCGAAGGCGATACGGCTCGCCTCGATGAAGTGGTGCAGGTACTGGAACTCGTTCGCCGTCGAAAGTTCCGTGCGTTGCAGGATGTTGAGCGCCTCGCCGACGGTCGTGCCACCGGAGGAGGAGGGCGCCATGGAGAACACGCGCAAGCCCCGGTACGAGGTCTGCGTGGGCACCTGGAGCTTGGCGCGGTAGGCCGCGAGGTCCTTGGCGGACAGCTTGCCCGGGCGGGCGTTCCAGCCGGACTTCGGGTCGACGGGCGGGTGGTTGACGGTCTTGAGGATGTCCTTGCCGAGGTCGCCCCGGTAGATCGCGCCGACGCCCTTGGCGGCCAGCTCCTGATAGGTGCGCGCGAGGTCGGGGTTCTTCAGGGTCGAGCCGACCTCCGGCGGCTTTCCGCCGGGCAGGAACAGCTTGGCGGTGTCGGGGAAGTAGCGGAAGCGGGCCTCGTTGGCGGCGGTCTGCGAGCGGAAGGTCTCGTCGACCGTGAAGCCGTCGATGGCCAGCTTCTCGGCCGGCTTCAGGACCGCGCCCAGTCCTTTGGTGCCCCAGTGGTCCAGCGCCGTCTGCCAGGTGGCGGGCGTGCCCGGGGTGCCGACGCTCAGACCGCTGCTGACGACGTCGTTGAAGGCGAGCGGCTTGCCGTTCGCCATGAAGAGCGTCGAGTCGGCGGTCAGCGGGGCGGTCTCGCGGCCGTCGATGGTGTGCACCGTGCGGGAGCGGGCGTCGTAGTAGACGAAGTAGCCGCCTCCGCCGATGCCGGCGGAGTAGGGCTCGGTGACACCGAGGGCGGCGGCGGTGGCGACGGCCGCGTCGACGGCGTTGCCGCCCTGCTTCAGCACCTCGATACCGGCGGCGGAGGCGTCCGCGTCGACGCTGGCCACGGCGCCGCCGTAGCCGGCCGCCACAGGGACCTTCTCGACCGGTCTCGACTTGGCCTCCGGCTGGGCGGTGGGCGGGGCCGCGGCCCCCACCGACACCACGGCGGCCGAGACCGCCAGAGCCGCCAGTTTCCGTGCGACAGGACGACGCATCCGCACCTCCACGCTGATTGTGGTTCGGTTGCCTGATCGTTCGCGCAGCTTAATTCATTGCCATGCTCCCGTCAGGCCGACGGGGCCAGTCGGGTGTCGAACAAGGGTGCGCAGGACCGGCTACCATGCGCGGCCATGAACGACGACGTGCGCAACATCGTCCTGGGAGTGGCCGCGGCAGGGGTCAGCGCCGCGTTCGGCTGGCTGGCCCGCACCTATCTGTGGCGGCGCAGGCTGCGTCGCAAGCAGGCGTTCTTCGGGCTGCCCGACAACGCCGAGTCGCTGCTGGTGGTCAACCGCGACCCGGCGACGGCGGAACTCGCGGTGCACCGGTTCGACGTGTTCGCCCTGCTCGAACTCGCCGCGCTGATCAAGAGCTGTGGCGCGAACGTCCAGATGGTCACCCAGGACACGATCCATCAGGGATTCGGCGAGCGCACGGAGTTCTGCGTAGGGGGTCCGGGGTCGAACCGGCGCATGGTGGCGCACATGTCGGCCATGCTGCCGGGGGTGCGGGTGAACACCGACCGGGAGCCGGGCCCGGACCAGTGTGCCTTCCGGATCGGCACCGAGCACTACCGCATGGACTCGGGCGTCACGGAGCACGTGCTGCTGGCCCGTCTCACCGCGGGCGAGCGCGGCGGCAGCCGGCCGGTGTTCCTCTTCTGCGGCCAGCGCGCGATCGACAACCAGGCCGCGACCCGCTATCTGGCCCGCAACCACGAGCGGCTGTACCGCAAGTACGGCAACGGCTCCTTCGTGCTCCTGCTGAAGGTGATCAACTCCCAGGCCTACGGCCCGGACGTGGTCGAACTCGTCGCGGACGTGACCCGAGCGGCACGGGCTCCCCTGCCGGAACCCGAAGCCGAACCCTCAACAAGCGTTACCAGTACGTAACTTACGGCGCCGCCTACGGCGAGCCGTCCGGTGTGGATCCGCGTCGAGCACAACCCGTCCGGCGCGCAGCTGACCTTCCCCTCGCCGGCGGACGACCCGTCATATCGGTCCGTCCCGCCGCGCGAGCAGTGATCTCCGGCTGCCGCCGGCCGGGTATGGCTCTCCGTGACCTGCTGCCCCCTAAGGTCGAGGGGCCGCCGTGGGGGTGCCTCACCCGGCAGCAGCGTCCCCGTCCCGGTGGCGGTGGGCCAAGGCGCCATCACCACAGGGACGAGCGAAACATCGTAGTCGAGGTCGGGCGCGCCGGGCCCGGCGGTGTGGAGGAACGCCCTTCGGGGGCCGTGCGGCCCCGCTCCTTCCGGCGCTCACACCTCCGCGATCTCCGCGTACAGCTGGGAGAGTTCGGGCACCCCGGCGCTCGCCCAGCCGTGGCCGGCGGTCACCACGTCGATCTCGCGTCCGGAGGCCAGCCTGACGACCGGACGGCCGCCCGGCCCGATCTCCCAGCCGGCGCCGGGCACGGTCCGTACGACGACCGTGCCCAGGTACAGCCCGGCGTCGTTGCCGAGCCAGGTCAGGGTGTCCTCGTCGTCGCGCCAGCGCGGCAGCAACTGGTCCAGCGCCTCCAGGGAGGCGGCGGAGTCGTCGAGCCGGAGTCCCGCCCCGGACACCTGGGAACGCAACAGCTCACACTCGGAGAGGAGTTGAGCGAGGCCCGCCCGGCCCTCGGATCCCTCGGGGAACACCACGGCACCGACGGACGAGTCCTGCCTTTTGCGCCACCTGCCCAGGAAAGGGATGTCCATGGCCCCAGGGTGACATCCGCACCGCCGGTCGCACCACAGGCGCGCGGTCCCGGCCGGGCCCTAGACGTCGAGGTCCACCACGACCGGGGCGTGGTCGGAGGCGCCCTTGCCCTTGCGCTCCTCGCGGTCGACGTAGGAGTCGGTGACGGCCTTCGCGAAGGGCTCGTTGGCGTACACCAGGTCGATGCGCATGCCGCGGTTCTTGGGGAAGCCGAGCTGGCGGTAGTCCCAGTACGTGAAGGGGTGGTCGTACTTCAGGGGCCGGGGGACCACGTCCGAGAGGCCCACCTCGCGCAGAGCGGTCAGGGCGGCGCGCTCGGCCGGGGTGACATGGGTGGAGCCCTCGAAGGCGGCGCGGTCGAAGACGTCGTCGTCCGTCGGCGCGACGTTGTAGTCGCCGAGGACGGCGAAGGGGCGGCTGCCGCCCGCGTCGCCGGCGACGGCCGCCCTGAGGGCTTCGAACCACTGGATCTTGTAGGCGTAGTGGGGGTGGTCCACCTCGCGGCCGTTGGGCACGTACACCGACCAGACGCGGACCGGGCCGCAGGTCGCCGAGATGGCGCGGGGCTCCTCCACGCCCTCGTAGCCGGGGTCGCCGGGCAGGCCGCGGACCACGTCCTCGAGTCCCACGCGGGAGAGCACCGCCACGCCGTTCCACCGGCCGGTGGCGTGGACCGCCGCCTCGTAGCCCAGTTCGCGCAGCTGGTCGAAGGGGAACTGCTCCTCGGCGACCTTGGCCTCCTGGAGGCACAGCACGTCCGTGCCGCTGCTCTCCAGCCAGGCCAGCAGCCTGGGCAGACGGGCGGTGATCGAGTTCACGTTCCAGGTCGCGATGCGCATGCCTCACAACCTACCGGGCACCGCTGACAACGCCCTCCGCCCGGCTTCAGGACCCGGCTCAGACCTCCGCCGACGCCCCCGGCGTCAGCCGCAAGTGCTCCGCGCCGCCCAGGGCGCCGATCTGCCGGTCGTAGATCGGGCGGGCCAGGTCGGTCAGCAGGGCGTCGTGGATGTCGTAGGCACGCCGCGGCCCGACCTCGCGAACGTAGTCGATCACCTCGGAGATCTTGTTCCAGGGCGCCATCACCGGCAGCATCAGCGTCTCGACCGGGACGTCCGGCACCGTGAGCGCGTCGCCCGGGTGGAAGACGCGGCCGCCGTCGACGAGGTAGCCGACGTTGGTGATGCGCGGGATGTCCGGGTGGATCACCGCGTGCAGCTCGCCGTGCACCTGCACGTCGAAGCCCGCGGCGGTGAAGGTGTCGCCGTGGCCGACGGTGTGGACGCGGCCCGGGAAGGCGGCGGCGATCTGCTCCGCGACGGACTTCAGGGTCCAGATCTCGGCGCCGGGACGGGACTCCAGGGCGGCGCGCAGATGCCCCTCGTCGAAATGGTCGGCGTGCTCGTGGGTGACCAGGATCGCGTCCGCGCCCGACGCGGCGTCCTGCTCGCTGAACCCGCCGGGGTCGATGACGAGCGTCCGCCCATCCTTCTCCAGGCGAACGCAGGCGTGCGACTTCTTCGTGAGTCTCATGCTCCCCAGCCTGGACCACCCGCGCGCCGGGCGCGCGGGTGGTCCCCGGTGGCGGCGCCCGGCGCCCGGCCGGGGATCACTCCGTGGGCGTCGTCTCCTCGCGTATGACCTGCTGGGCGATCCCGAAGGCGGCGCCCGCCGCGGGAATCCCGCAGTACACCGCGGTCTGCAGCAGCACCTCCTTGATCTCGTCCGGGGTCAGCCCGTTGCGCAGAGCGGCCCGGGTGTGGGCGGCGAGGTCCTGGAGGTGGCCGCCCGCGACCAGGGCGGTGAGGGCGACGCTGCTGCGGGTGCGCCGGTCGAGGCCGGGCCGGTCCCAGATCTCGCCCCAGGCGTAGCGGGTCAGGAACTCCTGGAAGTCACCGGAGAAGTCCTCCGCCGCGGCGAGCGTCCCGTCCACGTGCGCGTCGCCCAGCACCTCGCGGCGGATCTTCAGACCGATGTCGTACCGGTCCGGCCCGCCCGCCGCCTGCGCCGGCACGGGCGCCGGGGCGATCTCGGCGATGGGCGAGACCTGCGGGGGCGCGGCGAGCACCGGCCTGACCGGGGGCCCGACGATCGCCATGTGTCCTGTGGTCGAGTCGAAACCCGGGTGCCAGGCGGTGGAGAAGTGCCGCACCAGCAGGTCGGTCACGGCGACGGGCTGTTCCACCGGCACCAGGTGGGAGGCGCCGGGCACGACGGCCAGGCGGGCGTCGCGGATGCCGGCGACCAGGGTACGCGCCTCGGCGGGGCCGGTGACCTGGTCGTCGGAGCCGACCAGGACCAGCGTGGGCACGCCGATGTGGCCGAGCTCGGCGCGGACGTCGAAGACGGCCAGCGCCTCGCAGGCGGCGATGTAGCAGCCGGGGTCGGTGGTGCGCACCATCTGCACGGCCCAGTCGGTGATCGCGGGCTGCGCGGCGGCGAAACCGCTGGTGAACCAGCGTTCCGGGGAGGTGCGGGCGATCGGGTCGAGCCCGTTCGTCCGGACGATCACCCCGCGCTGCCGGAACTCGTCGGGGGTGCCGAACCGCGGCGAGGTGGCGATCAGGGCGAGGGAGGCGAGTCGCTCCGGGTGGCGCAGCGCCAGTTCGACGCCGATCGCGCCACCGAGGGCGCACCCGGCGTAGCCGAAGCGCTGCACGCCCAGTCCGTCCAGGGTGGCCAGCAGCCGGGTGACCAGGTCGGAGACCGAGTCGGCGGGGTGCGCGGGCGCTCCGCCGTGTCCCGGCAGGTCGAACCGGAAGACACGCCACTGCTTCGTCAGCTCCGGGACCTGCCGGTCCCACATGTGCCAGGTCGTACCCAGTGAGGGACCCAGGATCAGGACTGGGGCGTCTTCCCGCCCGTCGAAGCGGTATTGCAGGGTGTTCGTCGGTGTGTCACTCACGCCCTGCACGCTCTCACATCACACAAATTCTCAATTGCTTGGGTCGGAGCCCCTCGCAAGCCGTCCCAGGTTGTGGTGACTTCGCGAAGATCCTCTCCTTGTCGACTTTAACGGGAAGTGACGGTCCCTTCCTCAGACGCGTGTAACGCCTGTTACTTTCGCAAGGTGAGCAATGATTCGGCGAGGAACTGGGTGCTGCTGATCCTGCGGCTGCCCGCGCATCCGTCGCGCCACCGGGTGGCGGTGTGGCGGGAGCTGCGCAAGGTCGGCGCGCTGTCGCTCGGCCAGGGCGCATGGGCGGTGCCGGACGTGCCGGTCTTCGCCGACGGCGTGCGGCGGGCCCTGGAACTGGCCGAGCGGGCCGGGGGCGAGAGTGTGGTGCTGAGCGCCGCCGGCCGGGAGCCGCGGGACGCGGCCCGGTTCGAGGCGATGTTCACCGCCGCCCGCGAGGAGGACTGGGGGGAGTTCACCGCCGACTGCGGCAAGTACACCGCGGAGCTGGACAAGGAGATCGGCAAGGGCAAGTTCACCCTGGCCGAGCTGGAAGAGGAGGAGCAGTCGCTGGAGCGGCTGCGCCGCTGGCACCGCGACCTGCGGGCCCGGGACGTGTTCGGCGCCCCGGGCGGTGCGGAGGCCGACCGGCGGCTCGCCGAGTGCGTACGGCGCTTCGAGGACTACAGCGAGCGGGTCTTCGCCCATCTGCACGCCTTCTCCGCCGGTACCGGGGAGGGGGCGCGGTGAACGGGCCGAGGGCCACCGGCACCGCCGCGATACCGGCCCCGGACCGGCGGCGGATGTGGCCGCTGTACGCGGCCGGGTTCACCACCGCCTTCGGCGCGCACGGCATCGCCGCCAACCTCGCCTCCGGCGACACCGGGCTGGTCCGGTCGGTGCTCTACCTGGGGGTCCTGCTGGCCCTGTACGACGGCGCGGAGGTCGTCCTCAAGCCGGTGTTCGGCACCCTCGCCGACCGCGTCGGCGCCCGCCCCGTACTGGTGGGCGGGCTGATCGCGTTCGCCGCGGCCTCCGCCCTGTTCGTCGCCGTACGGGACCCGGGCCTGCTGTGGGCCGCCCGGCTGGGGCAGGGCGCCGCCGCCTCCGCGTTCTCCCCGGCCGCCTCCGCCCTGGTCGCCCGCCTGAACCCGCGGGCCGGACATGGCCGCGCGTTCGGCTCCTACGGCTTCTTCAAGAGCATCGGCTACACCGCCGGCCCCCTGCTCGGCGGCGCGCTGGTCTGGGCGGGCGGGCTGACGCTGCTGTTCGCCGTCCTCATGCTGCTGGCCGCAGCCGTCGCGGTGTGGGCCGCGCTCACGGTGCCCGCCGTGCCGCCCCTGCCCAGGAGCCGTCAGACGCTCCTGGGCCTGGCCCGCCGGCTGGCCGACGGCGCCTTCCTGCGGCCGGTCGCCGCGCTGGCCGCCGCGACCGCCGCCCTGTCCGTCGGCGTCGGGTTCCTGCCCCTGTCCGGCGCGGCCGACGGCCTGCCGCCGGTGGCCACCGGGGCGGCCGTCTCCGTCCTGGCCGCGTGCGCGGCCCTCGTCCAGCCGTGGGCCGGGCGCGCGCTGGACGACGGACGGCTGACGGCCCGCGCGGGCCTGGCCGCAGGACTCGTCGTGACCGCGTGCGGACTGGCCGCCGCCCTGCTGCCCGGCGTGACCGGACTGTTGACGGCCGCCGTCCTGATCGGCGCCGGCACCGGTCTGATCACCCCGCTCGGTTTCGCCGCCCTCGCCGCCGCGACCCCCGAGGAGCGGATGGGCCAGACCATGGGCGCGGCCGAACTCGGCCGCGAACTCGGCGACGCCTCCGGCCCGCTCCTGGTCGCCTCCGTGGCCTCCGTCGCCACCCTCACCTGGGGATACACCGCTCTGGCCGTCCTGACCGCGCTTCTGCCGCTTGCCCTGGCCGCCCGCCGCACGCCCCGCTGACACGGCTCTTCCGGGCTGCCGTGCCCCAGCGGGGGGTGTAAGCAGGAAGCATGCGTCCAGGGCGGCGGATCTCGCACCGCTATCACTCGTGGCAGGCCAGCGACGCTCTGCTCGCGGTGCCGCTCGGTTTGATCGCCGCCATCGTCGTCGCCGACATCCTGACCCCGCCCCACGTGCCGCTGGGGCCCCTGCTGATCGTGGCTCCCGCGATCACCGCGTCCTTCGCCAGTCCCTTCCTCACCGCCCTGGTCGGCGCCATCGCCGTGGCGGCCCTGCTCGGCGTCGGCGCGGGGTTCCACCTGCTGACGACGGAGAGCGTCGGCGCGCAGATCATCTCCCTGGTCGTGGTCTCGGTGGTCGTGACGGTGTTCCGTTATCTGCGCGAGCGGCACACCCGCGAGCTGGAACAGGTACGCAGGGTGTCGGAGGCCGCGCAGCGGGTGGTGCTCAGGCCGTTGCCCCGGCGCATCGGGCCGCTGCGGGTGGCGTCGGTGTACCTGGCGGCTCAGGAGGAGGCGCTGATCGGCGGCGACCTGTACGCGGCCGTCCGCACCCCGGTCGGCACGCGGCTGATCATCGGCGATGTGATGGGCAAGGGCCTGACCGCGATGGGCGACGCCTCGCTGCTGCTGGGCGCGTTCCGGGAGGCCGCGCACCGGAAGGCGGCCCTGCCCGAGCTGATGGCCTACCTGGAGCGCAGCGTGTGCTGGAACCTGGCCGAGCCCACGGAGCCGGGGCAGGAGGGGGAGTGCTTCATCACGGCCGCGATCATCGACATCCCCGACGCGCTGCCGCAGGCGCAGATGGTGACCTGCGGACACCCGCCGCCGTTGCTGCTGCGCGACCGGCAGGTCGTCACGCTGCGCGCCAGCGCTCCCGCTCCGCCGCTGGGCCTGGGCGAGCTGAGAACACCGGAGTACCGGGTGGACACCTTCCGGCTGGAGCCCGGGGACCTGCTGCTGCTGTACACCGACGGTGTGGTCGAGGCACGCGACCCCGGGGGCGTCTTCTACCCGCTCGCCGCACGGGCCGTCTCCTGGACACAGGACAGCCCCGTGGCTCTGGTCCATCACCTGCGGGCCGACCTGCTGGACCACGTCGGCGGGCGCCTGACCGACGACGCCGCGGTGGTCGCGTTGCAGCGCACTGCCGGTCCTTGGCCCGCGGATCCCGGTCCTCAGCCCACGGATCAGGCCGGGGCGCCGCCGACGGTTCAGACGGGGCGCCCCCGACGGATCAGGCGGGGCGCCGCCGACGGGTCAGGTAGAGGCGCCGCCCGCGGTCCGGCAGGGGGCGTATACGGGTCCGGCAGGGGGTGTCAGAGGGCGCCCGGTGCGCCCAGGCCGGTCAGGGCGCCGACCGGGTCGAGGTCGGGGGTGCCGCGGGGCCACCAGTCGTCGCGGTCCGGCTCCGATTCGTACGCGTACCACAGGCCGTCCCGGCCGAGGCGGAGCTGGAGGTGGCCGCGGGGGTGGGTGAGCCGGTTGCGCCAGGGGCGGAAGGCGGGCAGGTCGGCGGCGAGGAGCAGCGGGCGTGCCCGGTCGAAGCGGCCGGCCGGCGGGTCCCAGGGCTCCTCCAGGACGGCGAGTCCTTCGAGGCCGCCTTGGCGCCAGGCCGCCACCGCCCGCGCCAGTTCGGCCGTGCCGCGGCCGGTGGCGGAGGCGAGCGAGGCGTACAGGGAACGGGTGGCCGCGGTCAGTCCGGAGCCGGGGCGGGCGGCGGCGAGGCGTACCGCGTCCTGCCACAGCGTGAGCCCGCCGACCGGGTCCCGGCCGGTGGTGAGCAGGGCGTGGGCGCGGGCGGCGGCGTCGGTGGCCAGCTGGTCCAGGGCGAACGGGTCGGGGCCGCCCGGTGCCGCCGGGTACACCGGGGGCTGTTCCGGGTGCGGGGGTGCGGGCAACGGCGCGGGCAGCGGCGGGCGCCGCCGCTCGGCCAGCGCCTCGCCCGCGCGCACCCCCGGGAAGGGCCCCGGTTCCCGCTCCTGCGCGGCGCGGGCCGCGCGGGTGGCGTTCAGCCGGGACAGGGCGTCGAGCAGTTCCCGCTCGCCCCGGCCGCGGAGCAGCAGCAGGACGAAGGGGTCCGCGTCCAGCAGGCGTGCGGTCTGGTAGCAGAGGGCGGCGGCGTGCTTGCAGGGGTGGCCGCGGTCGGGGCAGCTGCAGTGCGGCTCCAGGTCGCCGGGGCCGGGGAGCAGTGGGACGCCGCAGTCGGCGAGCGACTGGGGCATCTCCTTGTCGAGGAGCGCGGCAATGTGCCCGGGGCGCTCCGCGACGGCGTCCAGGAACCGGTCCCAGTCGGCGTCGTCCAGCGTCCGCAGCCGCACCTGGACCCGGTACGGGCGCGGCCGGCTCCCCCGCACGTACGCCAGGACCAGCCCCGGGGTGACGGTGACGGCGTCCACGTGCCCCGTCTGCGCGTACCCACGCCCGCGGGCCAGCCGCGCCGCGTCCAGCGCGCCCTCCTCCAGCGCGTCGACCCACGCGTCGCCCCACCAGGTCTCGGCGAACCGCTCCCCTTCCACCGCCCGCGCCGGGAACGCCGGAAAGGTACGCCGAAGTTCGCCGTCCCGGCGTGGGGAGGCCATGGTGCGGGGGACCCGGGGCGCGGCCGAGGACGAGGACGTTCGACTGCCGTACGCCCGCCTGCCGTCCGAGGCGGCTTCCGGGATGCCCGCCGAGGGGGCACCCGGGGTGCCCGTCGAGGTGCCCTCCCCCGCCGCCGAGGGGGTATCCGGGGTACCCGCTGAGGCGCCGTCCCGCGTCGCGGCTGAGGGGGCGCCCGGAGTGCTCGCCGGTGGGCTCTCCCCCATCACCGCCGAGACGCCGTCCGGGGCACCCACTGAGGCGCCTCCTCGCGTGGCACCTGAGGAGACGTCCGAGGCGCCGTCCCACGTCGCGGCTGAGGAGGCGTCCGGAGCGCCCTCCGAGGCGCCCTCTCCCGTCGCTGTCAAGGGGCCGCCCGCCGGGGTGCCTGCTGAGGCGCCGTGCCGCGTGGCAGCTGAGGGGGCACCCGGGGTGCCTGCCGGGGCGCCGTCCCGCGTCGCCGCCGAGGGAGCACTCGGCGTGCCTACCGGGGCGCCCTCCCTCGTCACCGTCCAGGCGCCGTCCGGGGCGTCTGCCGAGGCCCACTCCTCCGTCCCCGCCAAGAGGGCGTCGGAGGGGACGACGGGGGTGGCCTCCTGCGATGTGCGACTCGGAGAGCCGTCGGACGGGGTGATCGAGGTGACGCTGGTCGTCAGGACGCCCTCCGAGACGTCTTCCTGGGTCCTCGTCAGGGCGGCCTGCGACGCGGCAGCCCAGGCGACGGTCGGGACGGCCGTAGTAGAGAGGTCCTCCCCCGAGGGCACGGGTGTGGGCGGGATCGTCCGGGGCTCGGGGCTTCCCTGGTCGGTCGGGCCGTTGCCGTTGATGTTCGCGTCGTGGCCGGTCGCTGCCGGGGGCGTCCGGAAGGGGCCGGTGGGCGCGGTGGCGTGGGTGCCTGCGCCGTCGTGTTCAGCGTCCGCTCCGGCCCGGGGGTCGGTGGGCGTCGGCCGCGTCGCTCGGCGAGCGGCTCTGGTCCCCGCCTGCGTCGCCTCCGCACGGGCCGCACGCCGGGCCAGGGCGCCGCGCAGCGCCTCGCGCGCGGCCTCCGAGGGACGGGCCGTCGCGGGCCGCCGTGGTGCGGTACCGTCCGCCGGGGCGCCGGAGCACGTCGACGGTCGCGGGGCCGACTCGTCCGCTGCGGCCTCCGAGGAGCAGACCCCCGCTGGCCCCCGCGATGCGGCGCCGTCCGCCGGGGCGCCGGAGAACGTCGACGGTCGCGGGGCCGACTCGTCCGCTGCGGCCTCCGAGGAGCAGACCCCCGCTGGCCCCGGCGGTGCGATGACGTCCGCCGGGGGCGTCTCCGGTCGGGGCGCCGGCTCGTCCGGGTCCTCCGCGGTGCCGTCGCCGCGCCGGGCGTTCACCGCGCGCCGCAAGGCGTCCCGTGCGGCGTCCCCGGGACGGCTCCCCGCACCGGCCGGGTCGCCCGGAACGGGCTTGCGGTGGTCCGCGGGTCCTTCGGGGGTCCGGGTCTGCTGTTCCCGCGCGGCGCGCAGGGCCCGGCGTGCCGCGTCGGCGGGGCGCTCGTCCATCAGGCCTCCCTCCGCAGCGAGACCAGGTCGGACAGCTCGCGGTCGGTCAGCTCCGTGAGCGCCGACTCGCCCGCGCCGAGGATCGCGTCGGCCAGGGCGCGCTTGGCGGCGAGCATCTCGGCGATACGGTCCTCCACGGTGCCCTCGGTGATCAGGCGGTGCACCTGGACCGGCTGGGTCTGGCCGATGCGGTAGGCGCGGTCGGTGGCCTGCTCCTCGACCGCCGGGTTCCACCAGCGGTCGAAGTGGACGACGTGGCCCGCCCGCGTGAGGTTCAGGCCCGTGCCCGCCGCCTTCAGGGACAGCACGAGGACCGGGGTCGCGCCGCTCTGGAAGCGGTCCACCATGCGCTCGCGCTCCGGGACCGGCGTACCGCCGTGCAGCAGGTCCACCGGGACCGCGCGGGTGGTGAGGTGGGAGGTGATCAGGCGGGCCATGCCGACGTACTGGGTGAAGACCAGCGCCGAGCCGTCCTCGGCGAGCAGGGTGTCCAGCAGCTCGTCCAGGAGCGCCAGCTTCCCGGAGCGCGCCGCCGGCCTGTCGCCGCCGCGGGCGTGCTCCTCCTTCAGGTAGAGAGCCGGATGGTCGCAGATCTGCTTCAGCGAGGTCAGCAGTTTCAGGACCAGCCCGCGCCGGGCGATGCCCTCGGCGGTCTCGATGGCGAGCATCGACTCGCGCACCACGGCCTCGTACAGCGCGGCCTGTTCGCGGGTGAGGGGGACGGGGTGGTCCGTCTCGGTCTTGGGCGGCAGCTCGGGGACGATGCCGGGGTCGGCCTTCCTGCGGCGCAGCAGGAAGGGGCGTACCAGGCGGCCCAGGCGCTGCACGGCCTCCTCGTCCTCGCCGGTCTCCACCGCGCGGGCGTGCCGGGCGCGGAAGGACTTCAGCGGGCCGAGAAGCCCGGGGGTGGTCCAGTCGAGCAGGGCCCACAGTTCGGAGAGGTTGTTCTCCACGGGGGTGCCGGTGAGGGCCACGCGCGCGGGGGACGGGATCGTCCGCAGCGCCTTCGCGGTCGCCGAGTACGGGTTCTTGACGTGCTGGGCCTCGTCGGCGACGACCATGCCCCAGGGCTGCTCGGCCAGCAGGGGTGCCGTGGACCGCATCGTGCCGTACGTGGTGAGCACGAAGCCGCCGTCGAGGCCGTCCAGGGTGCGGTCCTGGCCGTGGAAGCGGCGGACGGGGACGCCGGGGGCGAACCGGGTGATCTCCCGCTGCCAGTTGCCCAGCAGGGAGGCCGGGCAGACCACCAGGGTGGGTTCGTCGCGCGCACGCTTGAGGTGCAGCGCGATGACGGTGACCGTCTTGCCGAGGCCCATGTCGTCGGCGAGGCAGCCGCCGAGGCCGAGGGAGGTCATGAGGTCGAGCCAGCCCAGGCCCCGCAGTTGGTAGTCGCGCAGGGTGGCGTCGAGGCCCGGCGGCGGTTCGGCGGGCCGGACGCCTGCCGTGAGCCGGTCCCGCAGGGTCGCCAGCGCGCCGACGGGCACCGCCTCGACCGTCTCGCCGTCGACCTCCGCGGTGCCGGTGAGGGCGACGGAGAGCGCGTCGACCGGGTCGAGCAGGCCGAGGTCGCGCTTGCGGGCCTTGCGGACGAGGGCCGGGTCGACGAGCACCCAGCGGTCCCGCAGCCGCACCACCGGACGGTGGGCCTCGGCGAGCGCGTCCATCTCGGCGTCGCTGAGCGGATCGCCGCCGAGCGCCAGCTGCCAGCGGAACCGCAGCAGTTCCTCGCCCTCGAAGAAGCCGGTGCCGTCCTTGGCGGAGCCCGGCGCGGGGCGCACCACCGCGGTCGCCGTGAGGTCCTGGGCCAGGTCGCGCGGCCAGTGCACGGCGACGCCTGCCGCGGCGAGCCGGGTCGCGGCCACGCCGAGCAGCTCGCTCACCTCGCCCTCGGAGAGGGCGAGGACGTCGGGCACCTCCTGCTCGGAGAGCCGGTCCAGGGGGGTCCAGACGCGGGCCGCGCGCCGTACGGCCAGGGCGGCGTCCACGCGTGCGCGTGGGCCGAACGCCGTGTCCGCCTCGCCCGCCCACAGGGCCGCCGCGTCGGCGACGAGGGTGGGGTCGGCGAGGCTGTGCACCTGGACGATCGCCGCGCCCGCACTGCGGGCCGCCCCGTCGCCGTTGGCGCCGTCACCGTCGAAAAGGTCGTGCGCGGACAGGTCCAGGCGGAGTGAGACGCGGACGCCCGCGTCCATGCCGGCGGCGACCTCGGCGGCCCAGTCGTGGGCGTGCGGCAGGTGCTGCGGCCCGCGGGCGGCGAAGGGCTTCCCGGAGGTGTGGGGTGCGGCCGGGGTGCGGGGCAGGGTGTCGGCGACCGCGTCGAGGAAGGTGCGCAGCAGCGCCTCCGGTTCGGGCAGGCGGAGCGGGCCCGAACCGGGCAGCGGGACCGCGTGGCCCTCGTAGGGCAGGGCGGCGGCGATCGCACGCAGGTGGGCGATGTCGTCCGGGTCGAGGGGGCCCGCGCGCCAGGCGTCGTGCCCGGTGGCGGTCAGGCCGGGCAGCAGCCGTCCACGGGCGACGAGCCGCAACGCGTGCAGGGCGGCGGCGCCCCAGCAGGCCGTGGCGGGGTGGGCCGCCGGATCGTGCCGTGCCCGTACGAGGTGCGGCAGCGCGTCCTCGATCGGCAGCGACAGCGCGGACGCGCTCCTGCGCCGGACCCCCGCCCCGTGCCGCCGCACGACGGTGAGTTCCATGGGCAGCGGCCCACTGCCGTCCGGGGGCGGCCCGGGCGTGCTCGCCGCTTCCCGTCCGGCGCGCTCCGAGCGGGCGTCGGCCGTTCGGCCGTTGCCGTCGGCGGGGCCGCTCCCCGTCCATACGTCGCCGTTCGGGTCCCAGAAGGCGATGCGGCTGTCGCGTGGAAGGGGGGCGGGGAGGAGGACGGCGGCGAGGCGGGGGGACACGGACACCGTGTGCGTCGTGCTGTCCCTCGCTTCGACCACCATGTCGCTCATACGTTCTGTCACCTCCCGCTCGCCGTCCGGCCCGGTCGTCTTCGACTGTACGGGCGGGGTCTGACAATCGGCTCCGGCGGCCTGGATCGGGCCACGGCCCGCATCAGGGGACGGTGCGGGAGACGACGTAGACCATCGGCAGGACCGGGTTGGACAGGTTCACGACCACGTCCTGCGTGGGGGCGGGGTTCTTCTGGCCGTGGGTGAGGCCCCACCAGGGGCCGGGGCTGGTGAAGGTCCAGCCGGTGGTCTTCTTGTCCCGGGCGCCGACGGTGACGGCGCCCTCCTTCAGGTCGCTCCGGTTGACTCCCATGGCCTCCAGGAAGGAGGTGAGGCCCGGTTCGGTGGTCCGGAACTGGACGTAGAGACGGCTGGTCTTCCAGTTGTTCGTCTCGTAGTAGGAGACCATGTCGGCCGGGTGCGGGATCGGCACCTGGTAGAGACGGCGCTGGACCTTGGACGGGTAGCCGGGCGCGAGGCCCTTCACCGAGTACCGGGCCTCCTTGTCCTTGCCGCTGTCGCGGCTCTGGTTGGCGGAGATCACCAGGTAGCCGGCCGGAACGCCGATGAGCAGCACGATGATCAGCAGGGTGAGAGTCCTGCGGCGGTTGCGGTGCCGGCGGTCCTCGACACGCGGCGGCCTCCCGTCAGGGGGTGCCGCCTGGCGTGGCAACGACATCGTCATAGCGCCTCCCGGGCCGCGCGCCGCGCCTGCGCGTACCGCTCGTAGCGCTCGTACCGCTCGACCCGGCGGCGCTTGGCGCGCCGGAAGCGGCGGGCGACCAGCCGGGCGAGGTCGGCGGCGCCGACCATGCCGGCCTCGGGGCCGAGCTGGGCGCGGGTGATACGGGCCTCGGGGCGGTAGCCGCGGCCGGTGAGGTGCCGTTTGAACGCGTCCCGCGCGGGGCCGATCAGCAGGTCGTCGGCCGCGGAGACCCCGCCGCCGATGACGAAGCAGGACGGGTCGAGGGCGGCGGCCAGGTTGGCGATGCCGACGCCGAGCCACTGGCCGATGTCCTCGAGCAGTTCGATGCACATGGCGTCGCCCTCGCGGGCCAGCTCGGTGATCATCGGCCCGGTGATGTCGGCGATGTTCCCTTTGACGTGCTCGATGATCCCGTAGGCGACCGGGGAGTCGGCCGCGGCCAGCTCACGCGCCTCCCGCACCAGGGCGTTGCCCGAGCTGTACTGCTCCCAGCAGCCCCGGTTGCCGCACGGGCAGCGGTGGCCGCCCGGCACGACCTGCATGTGCCCGAACTCGCCCGCGACACCGAATTTTCCCCGCTTGACCTGGCCGTCCTCCAGGATCGCGCCGCCGATACCGGTGCCCAGCGTGATCATGACGAGGTGGTCCTCGTCTCGGCCCGCGCCGAAGCGCCACTCGGCCCAGGCGGCGGCGTTGGCGTCGTTGTCGACCAGGACCGGCACGGACAGGCGTTCGGAGAGGCGGTCGCGCAGGGGTTCGTTGCGCCAGGACAGGTGGGGGGCGAACAGCACGCGGTTGCGGTCGGCGTCGACCCAGCCGGCCGCGCCGATGCCGACCGCGTGCACGTCGTGCCGGTCGGACAGGTCCAGGACCAGCTCGACGATGGTGTCCTCGACGACCCGCGGGCTCTTGGACTTGTCCGGGGTCTCCGTGCGGAGCCGCTCCAGGATGTTGCCGTCGGCGTCGACGACGCCCGCCATCACCTTGGTGCCGCCGATGTCGATGCCCACCGTGGGGACGCGGGGTGCGGTCAGGTGGGAGCGCCGCTCCCGGGTACCGACCGTGCGCAGCACGGGAGCGCGGCGGGAGCCGATGGGGGCGGTGAGGTCGCGGTAGGTGCTCATCGGGCCCGATTCTGCCGCACGATGGGTAAGGGTCCCGCACGGGGCACCGAGGAGCCGGTGCCCGGTTTGTACGGGATGCGGCCGCGCGGGGGTCGTCGCGTCCACGCTGCGGAGCGGCATGATGCCACAACCCCGCGGGCCCTCAGGTCCCTTGCAGCTCATGGCGTAGATCGTCCAGGTCGCTGCCGCCCGCCATCTGCCGGGTCAGCTCGTCCAGGGTGATCTCGTCCCGAGTGTGGTGGCCGACCATGGCGCCCCGCCTCAGCAGGACGAATCGGTCACCTACAAGGTACGCGTGATGGGGGTTGTGGGTGATCAGCACAACCCCCAGACCCTGGTCGCGGGCTGCCGCCACATACCTCAGCACCACACCCGACTGCTTCACGCCGAGCGCCGCGGTCGGCTCGTCCAGGACGAGCACCTTCGCGCCGAGGTACACCGCGCGCGCGATGGCGACGCACTGGCGCTCGCCGCCCGACAGGGTGCCGATGGGCTGGTCGACGTCGCGCAGGTCGATTCCCATCCGCAGCAGTTCGGCCCGCGCCGTCCTGCGCATGAGGTCGACGTCCAGGCGCTTGAAGGGGCCGGTCCCCCTGCGGGGCTCGGAGCCGAGGAAGAAGTTCCGCCAGACCGGCATGAGGCCCACGACGGCCAGGTCCTGGTACACCGTGGCGATGCCCCGGTCCAGGGCGTCGCGCGGTGAGGTGAGCCGGGTCTCCTCGCCCTCGACGCGCAGGACACCGCCGTCGTGCTGGTGCAGTCCCGCGATGATCTTGATCAGGGTCGACTTGCCGGCGCCGTTGTCGCCCAGGACGCAGGTGATCTCCCCGGCGTGGACCTCCAGGCCGACGTCCTCCAGGGCGCGGACACCGCCGTAGTGCTTGCTGACGCCGGACAGCTCCACGAGTGCCGTGCGCGCTTCGGTCTGCGTCACTTGGTGGCCTCCGCCCGCCTGCGGACCCAGGTGTTGAGCAGGGTCGCGAGGAGCAGCATCGCTCCGAGGAAGAACTTGAACCAGTCGGGGTTCCACTCGGCGAAGACGATGCCCTTGCTGGTCATGCCGAACAGGAGGGCTCCGACCGCCGAGCCGATGGCGCTGCCGTAGCCGCCGGTGATCAGGCAGCCGCCGATGACGGCGGCGATGATGTAGATCAGCTCGTTGCCGACGCCCTCGCCGGACTGCACCGCGTCGAAGGAGAAGAGCAGGTGCTGCCCACAGATCCAGGCGCCGAGGCCCACACCCATGTAGAGGCCGGTCTTGGTCCCGGTGACCGGTACGCCGACCGCGCGGGCCGCGTCCTTGTTGCCGCCGACCGCGAAGATCCAGTTGCCGGTGCGGGTGCGCAGCAGGATCCAGGAGGCGAGGGCGACCAGGCCGAGCCACCACAGGATGGTGACCTTGACGTCGACGCCGCCGATGGTGAGCGTCGAGGCGAACACCGCGTGGGCGCTGGAGAAGCCCTCCATGTCGCCGATCGTCTTGGTGGAGACGGTGCCGTCGATCAGCTTGGTGAAGCCGAGGTTCATCCCGGTCAGCATCAGGAAGGTGCCCAGGGTGACGATGAAGCTGGGCAGCCCGGTGCGGGTCAGCATGAAGCCGTTGAAGGCACCGATCGCCAGGGTGACCAGCAGGGATACACCGACCCCGACCCAGACGTTCGCGGTCATCTGGTAGCTGAACATCGAGGAGACCAGCGCGGAGGACGTCACCATCACGCCCGCCGACAGGTCGAACTCGCCGCCGATCATCAGCAGCGCGACCGGAACCGCCATGATGCCGATGGTCGAGGACGCGTACAGGACGGTGCTGAGGCTGGCGGCGCGCAGGAAGCCGTCCGCGGCGCAGGCGAAGAAGACGAAGACGGCGATCGCCCCGACGACCGAGCCGAGCTCGGGACGGGTGAGCAGCCTGCGCAGCGCCGAGGTCTGCGGAAACGTTTCGGCAGCCGAGGCTTCGGGGCGGACGGCCGACCGGTCCGTGGTCGTCCCGCTCATCGGGTGCCCCGCTTCGTGTACTCCTCCAGCGTGGCCGCCTGGTCCTTGGTGACGATCTGCGGGCCGGTGAGCACCGGCCGGCCGCCGCCGAGGACGTCACCGTTGTACTTGTAGAGCCAGAGCAGGTCGACGGCCTGGTAGCCCTGGAGGTAGGGCTGCTGGTCGACGGCGAAGCCGAGCGTGCCGTCCTTGAGCTCGGCGGCGACCTTGGCGTTCAGGTCGAAGGTGTCGACCTCGGCCCTGCTCCCGGCGTCGGCCTTCGCCTTGACGGCGGTGCCCGCGTACGGGGCGCCGAGCGTGACGACCGCGTCGACGGACCTGTCCGCCTGGAGCCTGGCACCGATCGCGGCCTGCGTGTCCGGCATGTTGGTGCCGTTGACGTAGAGGTTCTCGACCGTGCCGGAGAAGGTCTTCGCCACCCCGGCGCAGCGCTGCTCGTGCCCGACGTTGCCCTGCTCGTGCAGGACGCAGAGCACCTTCTTCCTTCCGCGCTCGGTCAGCTCCTGCCCGACGGCCTCACCGGCGACGGTCTCGTCCTGGCCGACGTGCGTGAGGGCGCCGTACGCCTTGGACTGCGCCGATCCGGAGTTGACCGTGATCACCGGGATGCCGGCCCGCTCGGCGCGGGCCACGGCGGCCTTGAGCGCGTCGGGTTTGGCGAGGGTGACGATGATGCCGTCGACCTTCTTGTCCACCGCCGCGTCCACGAGCTGGGCCTGCTGCTGGGCCTCGGCGTCGTGCGAGTACAGGAAGTTGATGTTGTCCTTGACCGCGGCCTGCTTGGCGCCGCTCTGCACGATGTCCCAGAACGTGTCACCGTCCCCGGAGTGCGTGATCATCGCGAAGGTCCAGCGGGGGGTGTTCACCGCGGCCCTGCCCTGGGCCGCCGCGGCCTTGCGGGCATCCTCCGCCCGCTTGCCGCCGGTGCTGCTGCACCCCGCCAGCGACAGGGACAGTGCCCCTGCCAGCGTGATGACTACCCAGGTTGGAAACCGTGCCACGAGGCCGTGCCCTTCTTGCTGTGCCCGAACGTACACAAGGGGCCGATGACGATCCCACCAGCCCCGAACGTTCCATTATCGGACACCGGAACCACTGATTCCGCGGGCGGGGAGTGGGTGACCGGTCACATTGTCCGGACATGAGGAGGGTGCCTGGAGCACACCAGGCGGGCGCAGGGCGCGGTCAGGGACGTACGAGGAGCTGGAACTCGAAGGAGTAACGGGAGGGCCGGTAGGTGTGCGTGCCGTACTCCACCGCGCGGCCGGTGTCGTCGAAGGTGGTGCGCTGCATGGTGAGCAGGGGGGCGCCCTCGGGCTCGGTGAGCCGCTCGGCCTCGGCGGAGGAGGCGGCACGGGCGCCGATGGACTGGCGGGCGCTGTGCAGGGTGATCCCGGCGGCGCGCATCAGCCGGTACAGGCCGGTGGCCTCCAGCTGACCGGTGTCCAGGTCGAGCAGTCCGGGCGGCAGGTAGTTGGTCAGGTACGCCATCGGCTCGCCGTGGGCCAGGCGCAGCCGTTCGATGCGGTGGACCTCCTCGCCCTCGGCCACCCCGAGGGCGGCGGCGACCTCGGCGGAGGCCGGGACCACCGTGTTGACCAGGACCTTCGTCGCCGGACGCTGACCGGCCGCCTCCAGGTCGTCGTAGAGGCTGCTCAGCTCCAGCGGGCGCTTGACCCGGCTGTGCACGACCTGCGTGCCGACACCGCGGCGGCGTACCAGGAGGCCCTTGTCGACCAGCGACTGGATGGCCTGGCGGACGGTGGGCCGGGACAGGCCGAGCCGCGCGGCGAGCTCGATCTCGTTGCCCAGCAGGCTGCCGGGGGTGAGGCTGCCGTGTTCGATCGCGGCCTCGAGCTGCTGGGACAACTGGAAGTACAGCGGTACCGGGGAACTCCGGTCCACATGGAGTTCGAGTGAGACGGTGGGGTCCACTTCTGGTTTCGGCACGGCCCGAGCGTAGCTCCGCGGCCGGTTGACGGGAAGTCGTGAAGTTCGATTGTCCGGACATGCGGATTGACAGGGTCCGGGGTCCGCCCTCACTTTGTTCCCATGCGCATCGGGGTCATCGGTACGGGCCGCATAGGCACCATCCACGCGAACACACTCAGCCGCCACCGCGAGGTCGGCTCATTGATCCTCACGGACGCCGATCCGGCGCGGGCACAGGCCCTCGCCTTCCGGCTGGGTGAGACGGCGGCACCGGGGGTGGACGAGATCTTCACCTGGGGCGTGGACGCGGTCGTGATCACCACGGCGACCTCGGCCCACGCCGAACTGATCGGCCGGGCGGCGCGGTCGGGGCTCCCGGTGTTCTGCGAGAAACCGATCGCCCTGGACCTGCCGGGCACGTTACAGGCGCTCGCCGAGGTCGAAGCCGCCGGCACGGTGCTCCAGATGGGCTTCCAGCGCCGCTTCGACACGGGCTACGCCGGCGCGCGCGAGGCGGTGCGCTCCGGGCGCCTCGGCCGTCTGCACACGGTCCGCGCGCTCACCTCCGACCAGGCACCGCCGCCGCCCCAGTGGCTTCCGCTCTCCGGCGGGCTTTTCAGGGACACCCTGATCCACGACTTCGACGTGCTGCGCTGGGTGACGGGCCGCGAGGTCCTCAGCGTGTACGCGGCCGGATCCGACGCCGGCCCCGCGATGTTCCGCGAGGCGGGCGACGTCGACACCGGTGCGGCGCTGCTCACCCTCGACGACGGCACGCTCGCCACCGCGACCGCGACCCGCCTCAACGGCGCGGGCTACGACGTCCGCATGGAACTGGCCGGGGAGCGGGACCAGATCGTGGTCGGCCTCGACGACCGGACGCCGATCGCGTCCACCGAGCCGACCGGCCCACCGGCCGCGGACAAGCCCTGGCCCGACTTCCTGGAACGCTTCGGCCCCGCCTACGAAGCCGAACTGGCCGCGTTCGTGCAGGTGCTGCACGGTGAGCGCCCCAACCCGTGCGACGGCCGCGAGGCCCTCCAGGCCCTGCGCATCGCCGAGGCCTGCGAGGTCTCCCGCCGTGAACACCGCCCGGTGAGCCTGGCGGAGATCCCGGGCGGCGACCGGGCGGTCTACCGGTGACGGTCCCGCAGCCACAGTGACCGCCGTCCGGAGGCCCGGACGGCTTCCGGGCCGACCGCCGACGCACGGTCGACCATCGGCTCCCGGCCGAGCGATGGCTCCTGGCCAGCCAGTGACTCCCGGCCGACCACCAGCTCCCGGCCGACCAGCGGCTCCCGGCCGAGCGATGGCTCCCGGCCGAGTGATGGCGCATGGCCGACCGGCGGCTCCCGGCCAACCGGCGGCTCACCCCGACCGGCGGCGCACGGCCAACCAATAACTCCCGGCCCAGCGATGGCGCGGCCGACCGCCGGCTCCCGCAGGACCAGCGGCTCTCGGACGACCGGTGGCGCGGCCGACCGGTCGCGCGGCCGACTCGGTGGGCGCGGCGGCACGGGCGAGTCTTCGGCGGGCACGGGCCAAGTGGCGGGCGCGGCGCCCGCACACCGGCTCACCAGCCGCACCAACCAACCGGCCCACCGGCCCACCGGACTAACCGACGCACCAGCTCACCAACCCGCCAGGCGCACCAGTCGCACCAATCACGCCAGGCGCACCAGCCCACCGCCGGACTCGCCCACCCGCAGGCGCCGCACGGGCCGCACGGCCTGCCCGGTGGGAGAATTGACGATCATGCGTGCCGCTTATGTCGACCAGCTGGGGCCACCCGACGTCATCCGCTTCGGCGAGCTGCCCGCTCCCGTGCCGGGACCGGGCGAGGTGCTGGTGGACGTGCTGGCCACCACGGTCAACCCGGTGGACACCTTCGTCCGCTCGGGGCTGTTCCGCACACCGCTGCCGTTCCCGTTCGTGATCGGGCGCGACCTGGTGGGCACGGTGGCGTCCGCGGGCTCCGGTTTCGCCGTCGGCGAGACGGTGTGGTGCAACAGCCTGGGCCACGACGGCCGGCAGGGGGCGGCCGCCGAACAGGCCGTGGTGCCCGCCGACCGCCTCTACCGGCTGCCGGCGGGCGTACGCCCGGAGGAGGCGGTGGCCGTGTTCCATCCCGCCGCGACCGCCTATCTGGCTCTCTTCACACACGGCGGGCTGCTCCCCGGTGAGACGGTCCTGGTCGGTGGCGCGGCCGGCAACGTGGGCGGCGCGCTGGTGGAGTTCGCGTACCGGGCGTACGCGCGGGTCCTCGCCACGGCCGCACCGCGCGACCACGAGCACGTCCGCTCCCTGGGCGCGGCGGAGGCCGTGGACTACCACGCCCCCGATCTCGCGGCGCGGCTGACGCGGCTCGCTCCGTCCGGCGTCGGCGTCCACGTCGACACCTCGGGACACAACGACCTGAGGACCGCGGTCGAACTCCTCGCCCACCGCGGCCGCATCGTCGTCCTGTCCGGTGCCCGCGACGAGCCGACCCTTCCGGTCGGTCCGCTCTACATGAAGGGCGGCTCCCTGCGAGGCTTCGCCATCTCCCACGCCACCGCCGCGGAACTGGCCGAGGCGGCGGCCGCCGTCAACGGCCTCCTGGCCTCCGGCGGGCTGCGGCCCCGTTCGGTGGAGTACCACCCCCTGAGCGCCACGGCGGAGATCCACCAGCGCATCGAGCGGGGCGAACTCCACGGCCGACGCGTGGTGCTACGCCCCTGACTCCGAAGCGTGGTGCTACGTCCCTGACCCGGGCCCGTCCGGTACCTCTCCGTCACCGGCGTCCTGTTCCGCCGGCGCGGCCGTCCGGGCGGCCCACCGCCGCCGGGCGCGCATCACCGAGAGGGGGTGGCCGACCACGACGGCCACCCCCAGCCCGACGAAGTAGACGCCGCTCAGGACGGCCCGTGGCGCCCATCCCAGTGCCGCCGCCACGGCCAGCATGACGAACCCGGCCGCGCAGCACAGCGCCCCGGCGCCCACGATCACCCAGCGGAATCGAGCGCCCCTCCACCCGGCCTCGGCCTTCGACCGGATCCTGGCGCCGTTCACGGTCCGCAGTTCACGGTCCGGCCGGCCCCTGCGGCGCACCTCCCGGTAGTGGTCCATGACCTCGGCCTCGGCACCCGTGGGAGGACCCCGGCGTGCCCGTGCGCCCATCGCCCCGCCTCCTCCTCGTACAGGTGTCCACTCGCCTCACCGGACTATGACAGAATCCGCCGACACCTCACGGGCGACAGGAGTGTGATGGACGGTCGCATATCCGGAGGGCCGCAGGTCTCGGCGGCCCGTGTGTGGCTGTTCACCGCGGCCATGTCCGCCGTCGCCTGGCTGCCTCTGTTCGCCCCCACCCTCCTGATCGCGGCCGTGGGGGTGGCCTCGGGGGTCTGGCAGATGGCCGCGCTTCCGGTGCTGTGGTTGCTTCCGGCCCTGCGCGAGGTCATGATCCCCGACGTCCTGCCGGGCCGGGCGGTACGGCCGGACGACCAGCCGGAACTGGCGGCACTGGTACGGGACTTGGCCGAGCGGACCGGCTTCGGCGCTCCGCTGCTGGTGCGGATCCTCCCGGAGCCGGCGGTGCTCACGTGCCGCGTGAGGGCGACGGGCGGTCCCGGCTACGCGCTGCTGCTCGGACTGCCGCTGGTCCGGGCGCTCTCGGCCGCGCAGCTTGCCGCGGTGATCGCGCACGAGCTGGCCCACCGGCGCCACTTCGACGACCGTCGCACACGTGCCCTGCTGGCGGCACGCGGTGCGCTCGCCGAACGGCTGGACGGGCGCCTGCGACCGCTGGCCCCGTTGGCCGCTCCCCTGCTGCGCGCGACTCAACCCTGGTCCTGGCAGGCCGAGTCGGCGGCCGACACCGAGGCCGCACGGATCGTGGGCGGTACGGCGGTGCGCGAGGCGGTGGAGCGGGTCGCCGTGATCGAGGCGGCTTTCGACGTGATCACGCAGGACTGGGTGGAGGACCTGCTCGAGGACGGCACGTATCCGGTGGACCTCTACGAGGCGTTCGACCTCGCCCTCCAGGATCCGCCGGTGCTGCACCGGGCCGCCCGCGAGGACGCCGAGGACCGGGCCCTGGACGTCTACGCGATGGCCGCCCAGCCGCCGTCGGCCGTGCGGACGGCCGCGCTGCCGCACACCGGCACCTATGCGGCGTACGGCTCGGCTCCGCTCGGGCTGCGGGACGCCGAGGCGGTCGCCGAGTGGTGCGTCCAGCGTCTGGCCTGCACGGACGGACCCGGTGCGACCCTCCAGGAGGGCGGCGGTGTCCGGGGCAGCGCCCTGCGGCCCGAGGACCTGAAGCCGGTACGCCTCCTCGAACTCGACCCCGACAGGTTCCGCCTCCCCGCCGACGGCGGCCCCGGCGGGGCGGCGCTGGCGGCCGCGACCGGACAGCCCTCCCCCACCGGGGCGCTGCACGTCGCACTGGACGCCCTCGCCGATGCCGACTGGTACCGCCTGGCCCGCCGGATCGACCCCCAACTGCGGTGGCTGCCGGCCGCCGCGCGCAGGGCGGTCGGCGGTCAGGTCCTGGCCAGTGCCATGGGCGCGGCGCTGGCGCCATTGCTGCTCGAGGCCGGCTGGTCCTGTGCCGACCGCTGGATGAACACCGTGCTCAGGGCGCCGGACGGCACGGTCGTCGACCTGTACGAGGTGCTCGTCACGGCCGTGGAGGGCGGTGACCCCGCGCCCGTCCACGCCCTGCTGGAGAAGACCGGGACCGAGAAGGCGGAGAGAGCATGAGACGCCCCGGCCCCGCCCTGCGCGTCGCCCTGCTGGGCGTGACGGCCACCCTGACCGGCTTCGCGCTGCTCGCCGGCTGGCTGGGTTTCCACGCGTACGCCTACGACCAGGCCCGCGAGCGCGCCACGGCCCGCACCAACGGCGTGATCGTCGAGGACGGCCTCGGAGAGGGCGAGGACATCCGGGTGCGCTGGAAGGACCGCTCGGGCCGTGAACACGAGCAGCGCTTCGGCATCTACGACACCGACCGCTACACCAAGGGCCGCCACTTCCCCGTCGTCCACGACCCGGACGAGACGGATCCGCGGGGCTTCCCCGGCGACCCGGAGGAGACGTCCGACGAGGACGACCTGCTCGTCCCCATCCTGCTCGCCGGGGTCACGGCGGCCGCGCTGTGCTCGGTGTGGGCCTGGCGTGGCGTGCGGTTCCGGCGGGCGGCGCGGCGGCCGGGCCGTCCGATGACGGCGACGGTGCACTGCGGTGTCCGGCCCGTCTCCTCGCAGGCGCTGTCGGAGACCCTGTGGCTCGCGCTCACCGAGGCGGGCGTGAGTGACCGGCCGGTCGCCTGGCAGCGGATCATGTGGCATACCGCCCTCGACGAGATGCGCGGCCCGGTCGAGGTGAGCGCCCATCACCGGGCGGGCTCGCGCGGCGCCGTGGTGGCCCAACTGCCGGACGGCACCCGCCTGATGCCCCTGGGGCGCCTGCGGCACCGTGCGCCGCGCCGCGTGTTCCTCGACGAGTACACGGCGGTCCGTGCCACCCTGGAGGACTCCTTCACCCCGGTCGACGCCGCGGCGCTCTCCGCGAGGCCCTGGTGGTGGCCGGGCGCCCAGGCGGCCGCCGTCGGACTCGTCGTGGGCGCCCTGGCGGGGGCCCTCTTCATCGGCGGAACCGCGGTGGCGACCGTGAGCATGGCGCTGTGCGGGGCCGCCCTGCCCGCCGCGCTGTGGGCGCAGAGCGCTCCGCGGCCCTGACCCGCGCCGCACCGAAGCGGCACCCGCTGCCCGCCCCGTCCGAGCCCCGGCCGGGCAGCGGCTCGCCCCGCGGCCGGGTGCGTGGAGGGTCCGCGGGGCGAGGGACGTGCGGTGGACTCGTGGTTCAGCAGCCGAAGTTGACGAGCTTGAACGTGACGTAGTGGTCCGCGGTGTAGTAGTCCTCCCGGGTCTTCTGGCCGGTGACTATGCGTCGGGCGCCACGGTCGGGGGAGCCCGGGGTGACGACCGTGTACTCGTGGTAGTACCCGGTCGACTGCTTGGGCAGGACGCCCTCGCGGTTCTGGAAGACGGCGCCGTCCTGGGAGTACGGGAAGGGACCGCCCTTGTCGATCAGGCGGAGCGTGTCGTGCGCCTGGGAGGGCAGCGCGCTGTAGCAGATGCTGCCGACCGCGGTCGCGGCGGCGTCGGCCGGGGCGGCGGCGACGGTGCCACCGACCAGGAGGGCGGACAGGAGGGCGCCCGCGGCGCCGATGCGGGTGGTACGTGGGGGGAATCTCATGCGCTCATCATGACGCGCGTAGACACTGGCATGTCAATGACAAGTCCGAGGAATTTACCGTCGAGTTCGAGGAATTCGCGGGGAGTTAATCCAGGTAGGAGCCGTACCGGGGGCGGCCCGCGACGTCGTACGACTGGCTGGGACACCCGGTCTCGGTGACGCGGCCGCCGGTGTGCGTGAAGGCGGTCGGGACGGTGGTCTCCTCGAACAGGCGGCGCCCGGCGCCGAGTACGACCGGGAACGTCAGCAGGTGGACCGTGTCGACGAGGTCCAGCGCCGGCAGGGAGCGGACGAGGGCGCCGCTGCCGTGGACCTGGAGTTCGCCCTCGGTGCGCTCCTTGACCGCGGCGACCTCCTTGGCGAGGTCGCCGGAGAGCACGGTGGTGCCCTGCCGGGCGGGGTCGGCCAGGGTCGTGGAAGCCACGTACTTGGGCAGGCCGTTGAGGCGGGAGGCGACCGGGTCGGCGGGGTCGATCACGTCCGGCCAGTAGGCGGCGAAGATGTCGTAGGTGCGGCGGCCGAGGAGGAAGGCGCCGGCGCGGTCGAAGACCTCGGCCATGAAACGGCCGAAGCCCTCGTCGCCGTACGGAACGCTCCAGCCGCCCTGCGTGAAGCCGTCGCGGTCGTCCTCCTGGGGACCGCCGGGCGCCTGGTGGACGCCGTCGATGCTCACGAAACCGGCCCGGTGGGCGGGGCGTGCCGGTCCGTGCGGTCGGCCGCCCCGCGGGTACGGACGGGTCAGCCGCCCAGTTCCTGGTGGCGGGCCGCCAGGGCGGCCGCGCCCTGCTCGGTCAGCGCGCCGAACAGGCGGAGCCGGGAGATGCCTCCGTCCGGGAAGATGTCCACGCGCGCGTGCGTGCCGACGGCCGCCGCGGGCAGCACGAAGCGGTGGTTGGTGTCGGGCTGGAGACGGGTGCGCGGCAGGATCTCCGTCCACTCGCCGTCCTCCCCGTCCTTGACGGAGACCGACGCCCAGCCGGCGCTGTTGCCCTTGAGGTAGGCGGTGTCGATCTCCAGGGCGCGGATCTCGGTGTGCGCGGCGAGGCGGTAGCTGATCCAGTCGTTGCCCTGGTCGCGGCGGCGGCGGGTCTCCCAGCCGTCGTCCATCTTGCGGGAACGGCCCGGCTGGATGGTGTTGGTGGCCGGCGAGTAGAAGAGGTTGGAGGCGTCCACGACGCTGCCGCCGTTCTCCAGCGCCACCACGTCGAAGGTGCCGAGCGCGGCCAGCCACGCCGGGTCGGGCACGACCTCGCCGTACACCCGCAGGCGCGCGATGCCGCCGTCGGGGTGCTGCTTGAGACGCAGGTGCGTGAAGCGCTGCTCGGCGTTCACCTCGAAACCGTTGTCCGCGTGGCCGCCGACCGCGGTGCGCGGGACGAGGGTCGTCCACTTGACGTCGTCGGCGAGGAGTTCCTCGGGCGTGGGGGCGCCGTCGACCGAGGTGCCCTCGACGGAGACGGCCTGCGGGTAGTTGCCGCGGAAGTGGGCGGTGTCCACGACGATGCCGCGGACGACGCCGGGCGCGCCGAGCCGGATCAGCGCCCAGTCGTGGTCGTCCTCGGTGGGCCAGGGGTGCTCGGCCGAGACGCCGCGCCGGCGCCGGGTCTCCCAGCCGTCCATGACCTTGCCCTTGTGCCCGAAGTCCTCGGGGTCGAACTCGGCCCGCTCGGGCACCAGCAGGTTCTCGCGCATGGCGAAGAACTCGTCGTTGGCGGCGACGACACCCGCGCCGAGCCGGCGGTCGGCCAGGTTGGCGTGCCTGGTGAAGGGGAAGTCGGCCGTACGGAAGTCGGCGTAGGGGTCGCCGCCGCCGTAGGGGTTCGCGTCGCCGGTGAAGCTCAGGGTCGCCGTCACGGTGATCAGTTCGTCCTTTCCAGAAGTCGGCCGGTGGGTTCGGTGAAGTGGCCGTCGAGCGCGGGGCCGTAGATGCGCTCGCCGCGCAGCCAGGTGGATTTCACGACACCGCGCAGGGTCTTGCCCGCGTACGCGGTGATGCGGTTGCGGTGCTGGAGCGCGGCGGGGTCGACGGTGAAGGTCTCGTCGGTGGCCAGGACCGCGAAGTCGGCGTCCCGGCCGGGCGCGATGGCGCCCTTGCGGTCGAGACCGGCGAGGTTCGCGGTGCGTTCGGACATCCACCGGACCACGTCCTCGATGCCGTGGCCGCGCCGGGCCGCCTCCGTCCAGATGGCCGAAAGGCTCAGCTGGAGCGAGGATATGCCGCCCCAGGCGGTGGCGAAGTCGGACGTCTTGAGGTCCACGGTGGACGGCGAGTGGTCGGTGACGACGCAGTCGATGGTGCCGTCGGCGAGCGCGGCCCAGAGCAGGTCCTGGTTGGCGGCCTCGCGGATCGGCGGGCAGCACTTGAACTCGCTGGCCCCGTCGGGCACTTCCTCGGCGGTGAGGGTGAGGTAGTGCGGGCAGGTCTCGACACTGAGGCGGACGCCCTCGCGCTTGGCGGCGGCGATCAGCGGCAGCGCGCCGGAGGAGGACAGGTGCAGGATGTGGACCCGTGCGCCGAGCCGGCGGGCCAGGGCGATGAGCCCGTCGATGGCGCTGTCCTCCGAGACCTGGGGGCGGGTCTGCAGGAAGTCGGTGTACTTCGGGCCGCTCAGCTGGGGTGCGAGCCCGAGTTCGTGCGGGTCCTCCGCGTGCACGATGAGCAGCCCGCCGAAGCCCGCGATCTCCGCCATGGAGGCGGTCAGCTGGTCGTGGTTCAGCTCCGGGAACTCGTCGACCCCGGACGGGGACAGGAAGCACTTGAAGCCGAAGACGCCCGCGTCGTGCAGGGGCCGCAGGTCCTTGACGTTGTCCGGGAGCGCGCCGCCCCAGAACCCGACGTCGATGTGGGCCTTGCTGCGGGCCACCTCCTGTTTGACGCGCAGGTTGTCGACGGTGGTCGTCGGCGGCAGCGAGTTGAGGGGCATGTCGACCAGGGTGGTGATGCCTCCGGCGGCCGCCGCCCGGGTGGCCGTCCAGAAGCCCTCCCAGTCGCTGCGCCCGGGGTCGTTCACATGGACGTGGGTGTCGACGAGGCCGGGCAGCAGAGCGTCGTCGCCGATGTCCTCCAGCCACGCTCCGGCCGGAACCTCGGCGTCGTGCGGCAGTACGGCCACGATCCGGCCGTCGGCGACGGTGACGGACGCGGGGCGCACGCCCTCGGGGGTGACGACGCGTGTGGAGCGCAGTACGAGCTGTACGTCGGGCAACGGACGCCCCTCCTCTGGTGCTGTTCCTCTATTCACTGTCGCCCACCCGCGAAATTCCGGAGAGCGGAAATGAGTTTCCTGTAGACGGAGTCTTCATGGCCGAACCTCATGAGTCAAGACCTTCTTGGCGAAGCGGACCTCGTCGCGGCGGCCTGCGCGGGCCTCGCGCGACCTGCGTCAACGCGCGCTCGGGGGCCAGTTGACCATCCGCTTGGGCCGCGGCGGCGCGTATGTGCGCACCTTGGAGGTGGACAGGCCGAGCCGGACGAGCGACTCGGCGATCGCCACGGCGGCGGTCACGCCGTCGACGACGGGGACCCCGGTGCGTTCGGCGACGCGCTCGGTGAGCCCGGACATGCCCCCGCAGCCGAGGCAGATCACCTCCGCCCGGTCCTCCTCCACCGCGCGGGCGGCCTGTTCGGCGATCGCGGCGACGGCGGCCTTCTCGTCCCGCTCCAGATCGAGCACGGCGAGGCCGCTGGCGCGCACGGAGGCGCACCGGGCGCTCAGCCCGGCGACGTGGAGGCGCTCCTCGATCAGCGGGACCGTGCGGTCCAGGCTGGTGACGACGGAGTAGGAGCGGCCGAGGAACTGGGCGGTGCTCGCGGCGGCCTCGGTGATGTCGACGACGGGTACGTCGAGCAGTTCCTGAAGGCCCTCGCGGCCGTGCTCGCCGTATCCGGCCTGGATCACGGCGTCGAAGGGTTCGGGGTAGGCGCGGACGGCCTCCATCACGGCGATGGCGGCGAGGTAGCTCTCGTAGTTGCCCTCCACGGACTCCGCTCCGAAGGAGGGGGTCAGCGGGACGATCTCGGTGCCGGGGGACGCCGCACCCGCCGCCTGCTCACCGATCGAGTCGGTGATGGACTGCGTGGTGTTGACGTTCACGACGAGGATGCGCATGGTTCGCTTTCTGGGTGGTTCTGCTGGACGGCTCGTTCGCGGCTGATCCGCGGCTGGTTCGCGCCTGATCCGCGCCTGATCCGCGGCTTATTCGGCCGCGACCGCGATGGCCTCGCCGTCCACGTCCTGGATCAGGACGTTGCGGTCGGCGATGACCGAGTAGAAGACGGCCCCGAGGATGGCGCCGACGAACCAGGAGAAGCCGGCCACGGCGTGGAAGACGGGCACCAGGGCGAGGACGACGGCGATGGCCGCGGAGGGCACGAAGGCCCAGACGGCCCGCGGGTTGTAGCCGCGGCGGTAGTGGTACTCGCCCTGCGCGTCCTCGGTGTAGAGGTCGGGGACGTTGACCCGGGCCCTGCGCAGCAGCCAGTAGTCGGCCATGATCACGCCGAACAGCGGTCCGAGAAGCGCGCCGAGCCCGCCGAGGAAGTACTCGACCGCGATCGGGCTGTTGTAGAGGTTCCACGGCGTGATCACCAGGCCGACGATCGCGCTCACCAGGCCGGCGCGGCGGAAGTTCAGCCGCTGCGGGAAGAGGTTGACCAGCGCGTAGATCGGCGCCACGAAGTTGGCCAGCAGGTTCACCGCGACGGTCAGGGCGATGAGGGCGAGCGAGGCCGCGGCCAGCAGGATCATGTTCGGGATGGTGCGGACGATGTCCGTGGGGCTGGTGATGATCTGCCCGTCGAGCTTGAACTGCGCTCCGCAGAGGACCGCCACGATGACGGCGAAGAAGAGCATGTTCACCGGGATGCCGATCACGTTGCCCCGGACGATCGAGGCGCGGCTCCTGGCCGACCGGGTGAAGTCGCAGAAGTTCAGCACGAAGGTGCCGTAGATCACCACCCACAGCGCGGCGGCCTGCAGGACGTGCAGCCACATCGCGCCGCCCGAGAGCGGGTGGCCGTCGGACAGGGAGATCGATCCGCCCGCCCGGAAGAACATCCACGCGGCCAGGGCGGACATGGTGATCAGGGTGATGGGCGCGGCGAAGGCCATATAGCGCCGGATCATCTGCATGCCGTAGCTCACGATGAGGACCTGGAGCAGCCACAGGGCCATGAAGGTGATCCAGCCGAGCAGGTTCTGCCCGAGCACGGAGTGCTTCTCGAGGCTGCTCAGGCCGGGGAACATGGCCACCAGCAGCGCGCTCAGCACGGAGGCGGCGAGGTAGGTCTGGATGCCGAACCAGGCGATGGCGACGGCGCCGCGGACGCCGGCCGGTATCTTCGCGCCCTTGATGCCGAAGGCGATGCGGCTCATGACGGGGAACGGCACGCCCGTTTTGTGTCCCATGAACCCGGACAGGGTGAGCAGCAGGAACAGCAGGACGGAGGCGAGTGCGAAGGCGGCCAGGATGCCCCACACGTTCAGGCCGAGCGCGAACAGACCGATCGCGAAGGCGTAGTTTCCGAGGCTGTGCACATCGTTGGCCCAGAGCGTGAAGACGTTGTAGGCGCCCCAGCGGCGCCCTTCTTTCTTCGTGGGGGCGAGATCGTACGTGTACAGGCCGGAACTGGCTGTATTGCCTGTGTTGCCGGTATCCACGGACGATCGGTCATCCACAGCAGGAGGCATAGGGGGCTCCCGGGAGGGAAAGTGGGGGAACGTTCGGTGTTTTCCACAGAACGGAAGTAAACTTCCGGTGGCCAGAACGTAGTTTTCACCGAGAGCACCGTCAAGAGCCCGACCGTAATGCAGACAAGGATATGGACAAACCCTTGCTGATCGGCAGGAACACCTCGCGACGGACCTCAGTAGGCATCCGACCAGGCCGGTAGCATGCGGCCACACCCGCAGAAAGGAATGCGACGTGCCGCCGTCAGACGAGCGCAAGTCCTCCGCCTCCGCCGGCCCCGCCGCCACCGGTGGAGTCCAGTCCCTCGAGCGTGCCTTCGATCTGCTCGAGCGGATGGCGGACGCCGGGGGCGAGGTGGGTCTGAGCGAGCTCTCCGCCGCGAGCGGTCTGCCGCTGCCCACCATCCACCGGCTGATGCGGACCCTGGTCGCCTGCGGCTACGTGCGGCAGCAGCCGAACCGGCGGTACTCGCTCGGTCCTCGCCTCATCCGCCTCGGCGAGTCCGCCTCGCGGCTGCTCGGCACATGGGCGCGGCCGTACCTGGCCCGGCTGGTGGAGGAGACGGGCGAGACCGCGAACATGGCGCTGCTGGACGGGGACGAGATCGTCTACGTGGCGCAGGTGCCGTCCAAGCACTCCATGCGGATGTTCACCGAGGTGGGCCGCAGGGTGCTGCCGCACTCCACGGGCGTCGGCAAGGCCCTGCTGGCGCACACGTCCGACAACGAGGTGCGTGCGCTGCTGGCCCGCACCGGCATGCCGGCCGCCACGGACAAGACCATAACCACCCCGGACGGCTTCCTGGCGGCCCTGAAGGACGTCCGCCGGCTCGGCTACGCGGTCGACGACAACGAGCAGGAGATCGGGGTCCGCTGCCTCGCGGTCACCGTCCCCGACAGCCCCACCGCCGCGGCGATCTCCATCTCCGGCCCTGCGGGCCGGGTCACGGACACGGCGACGGAACGGATCGTCCCGGTCCTTCAGCAGGTGGCGCGAGAACTGTCCAAGGCCCTCGCCAGCTCGGGCCCGGCGGCCTGATCCCCCGCCCGCCGACTGCCGGCCGGCCGATCCGGCCCGCCGGCGGTCGCGGCCGCCCGCGGGCCGGAACGCACACACGGGCCGGGACGCGCACACGGTGACGGGCCGCCGGCCGGGGGCGGCCCGAGGCCGGGCCTCGGCCGACCGACTCCCGCCCCGGCCGGGATCGACTCACGCCCCACCCCGGCCAACGGGCTCCGCCCCCATCAGCCCAGGTCCCGCTCCACCCCGGCCAACCGGCTCCACCCCCGCCAACCCGGTTTCCGCCCCACCCCGGCAACCGGCTCCACCTTCACCAGCCCAGGTCCCCGCCCCATCGGCCGGCCACCGGGCTCAGGGCCCTCCTCGTTCGCCCGGCCGGTGTCCCGAGTCACCTAGTGCTGCGACCGGAAAGGTTCACCGGCTCGCGACGCCCGGCACGGCACTCCCCCAGCCTTCGGCCGGGGGTACCCCCACGCCGCGTTGTCGCATCACCCGAGTACATCCAGTACGCGGGCGACGCTCCGCCTTGCGATGCTCCCCCACAGCCTGAACGGCGCGGGAGGTACCCCCAGCACCGGACGCCGCGAGCTTCCCGGCAAACCTTTCCGGTCACAGCACTAGGCGGTCAGTGGCCGGTGGGGTCAGCCGTCCGTCTCTCATCTCCCGTACCGCGTCCGCCGCGCCCAGGTGGGTGCGGTCGTGGGTGACGAGGACGGTCGCCGTGCCGCGGGCGCGGGTGAGGCGGGTCAGCAGGTCGAGGACGGCCGCGCCGCGTTCGTGGTCGAGGGCGCTGGTGGGCTCGTCGACCAGGAGGACGGAGGGGTCGTTCATCAGCGCACGGGCGATGTTGACGCGCTGGCGCTGACCGCCGGAGAGCTGGTGCGGGCGCCGGTGCGCCTGGTCGCCGAGGCCCACGGCGGCCAGGAGTTCGCGGACCCGGCCCGCCGCCGCCCGGCGGCCGTCCAGGCGGGCCATCACCTCGAGCTGCTCCGCCGCCGTCAGCGACGGCAGCAGGTTGGGCTGCTGGAAGACGATCCCGATGCCGCGGCGGCGCAGGACCGCCCGCTCCGCGGCGCTCAGCTCCCCGGTCGGCGTACCGTCCACGCACACGCGTCCGCTGTCCGGCGTGATCAGCGTGGCCGCGACCGCGAGCAGGCTGGACTTGCCCGAGCCGGACGGCCCCACCACCGCCGTGACCGTGCCCGCGGGCACCCCCAGGCGTACCCGGTCCAGCGCGGTGAGCCTGCCGTCGCCGTCTGGGTAGGTCAGCGTGATGTCGTCGAGGAACAGGCTCATCGCACGCCTCCCAGCGCGGTCAGCGGGTCGACGGCGGTGATCCGCCGGACGGAGAGGCCGGCGCCCAGCACGCCCAGGGCGGCCATCACCGCGGCGGGCAGCAGGACGGTCGGCAGGTCGAGTACGAAGGGAATCGCGCCGCCCCGTACCAGTGCGCCGGTCAGGGCCGCGAGCCCGGTGCCGAGCAGCGTCCCGGCGGCGAGCAGCACCGCGGCCTGTCCCAGCGCGTCGCGCAACAGGTGGCGGGTGGAGGCCCCGAGCGCCTTGAGTACGGCGATGTCGGGGGACCGCTGGATCGTCCACACCGTGAAGAACGCCCCCACGACCAGCGCGGAGATGGCGAACAGGAAGCCGCGCATCAGTTGCAGCGAGCCGTTCTCGGCCTGGTAGGAGCCGATCGCGGTCAGCGCGTCGTCCTTGGCGAGGGTCTTCGTGCCGGCGGTCCGGTCCCCGGCCGGGACGTCGGTGCCCCGTGTGCGCAGCGCGATCACGGTCGCCGGACTGCCGTCCCACGCCGTCCACACCACGGGCGTGTGGCTGTAGGAGGCACCGCCCGCCACGGCCGCCACGGTCCAGGTGGCGGAGCCGAGGCGGACCCGGTCCCCGGCGGCGACGCCGAGTGCGGACGCCGCCTTGGCGGAGAGCACGGCCCGCCCGGGCGCCACGCCGTCCGGTGCGATGCCGGCCGCCGGGCGTACGGCGAACACGGACACCGCCGCCGTACGGCTCCCGGCGGCGGCGTCGAGCGTGCGGATCGCGACCGGCTCCGCGTACGGGACGCGCTCCGCCCACCGCCGGACGGCCTCCGGCGACAGCGAGGAACCGGTGAACGACACCGGCCGGCCGCCGGGCGGCGCGGCGAAGGCGAGGTGGTCGGCGGGCAGGCCCTTCACCGCCGAGACGTTCTCCTCGGCGAGGCCGGCGGTGAGCCCGGACAGCAGCCCCACGAGCAGGGTGATCAGTGTGACCACGGCCCCCATCAGGGCGAACCGCCCCTTGGCGAACCGCAGGTCTCTCCATGCGACGAACATGTCCTCCACCCTGCGCGGCACTGCCCCCGCCGGGCATCGCGCCGGGGCACGGCTGCTTCGGATCGAAGGACGCACCCGTCTTTCGAACTTTCGGTTGACCGGCGCCCCGCCCGGCCCGCCTACCCTGGACCCGTCATGGACATCCGCCCCCACTCCCCCGTCGTCGTCACCCTGCGCCTGTGCCTGTACGCGCTGTTCGCCGGCCTGCTGGCGCTCGCCGCCGCCCGCGCGCACGGCCCGGCCACCGTGGCGGCGGCGCTGGGAACGGGCGCGGTGTTCGCCTGGGGGGTGCTGAGCCCGGCCACCCACCGCTCCCAGCGCGCGGCCGCGGTGTGGCTGGCGGCGCTCTGCGCGGCCTGGCTGGTGCTGCTCACGCTCTCCCCCGACGCCCTGTGGGCGGCCTTCCCGCTGTACTTCCTCCAGCTGCACCTGCTGCCGGTGCGCTGGAGCCTGCCCGCGGTCGGGGCGACCGCGGGCGCGGCCATCGCCGGTTTCCTCGGGCACGGGGAGCGGCTCACCGCCGGCGCCTTCATCGGCCCGCTGCTCGGCGCGGGGGTGGCCGTCGCCACGGTCCTCGGCTACGAGGCCCTGTACCGGGAGAGCGAGCGGCGCCGTGAGCTGATCGAGGAGCTGGTGGCCACCCGCGCCGAGCTGGCCGGCGCCGAACGCACCGCCGGCACGCTGGCCGAGCGGGAGCGGCTGGCCCGGGAGATCCACGACACGCTCGCCCAGGGCCTGTCCAGCATCCAGTTGCTGCTGCGTGCCGCCCAGCGTGCGCTGCCCGACGGCTCCCCGGCCGCCGCGCACATCGAGCAGGCCCGCGCGACCGCGCAGGACAACCTCGCCGAGGCCCGCCGTTTCGTGCACGCGCTGACCCCGCCCGGCCTGGAGCGCGGCTCGCTGGCCGGAGCCCTGGAACGGCTCGGCTCGGGCGTGGCCGCCCCGCCCGAGGTCCGCTTCACGGTGAGCGGCACTCCGGCCGAGCTGCCCACCCCCTACGAGGTGGCGCTGCTCAGGATCGCCCAGTCGGCTCTCGGCAACACCCTGCGGCACGCCCGCGCCCACCGGGCGGAGATCACCCTGAGCTTCATGGACACGGCGGTGGCGTTGGACGTCGTCGACGACGGCGCCGGTTTCGACCCCGGCGCCGAGCACACCGCCGCACGGCCCGGCCGGGCGGCGGACGGCGGTTTCGGGCTGCCCGCGATGCGCGCGCGGGCCGAGGCGCTGGGCGGGACGTTCGCCGTGGAGTCGGCGCCCGGCCAGGGCACCGCGGTGGCGGTCACGCTGCCGTACCCGGACTCCGGGGGTGGCGCATGACGATCCGGCTGCTGCTGGCGGACGACCATCCCGTGGTCCGTGCGGGCCTGAAGGCGGTGCTGTCCGCCGAGCCCGACTTCGAGATCGCCGGGGAGGCGCCGACGGCGCAGCGCGCCGTGGAGCTGGCCGCGGCGGGCGGTGTGGACGTGGTGCTGATGGATCTGCAGTTCGGCTCGGGCGGCGCGGACGGCGCGGAGGCGACGGCGGCGATCACCGCCCGTCCCGGCGCCCCGCGCGTCCTGGTGCTGACCACGTACGACACCGACGCGGACATCCTCGCCGCGGTGGAGGCCGGTGCGGCGGGCTACCTCCTGAAGGACGCGCCGCCGCAGGAGCTGGCCGCCGCGGTGCGCACCGCCGCCTCCGGCCGCTCTGCCCTCGCGCCCGCGGTCGCCCACCGTCTGATGGACCGCATGCGCACGCCCGCGGCCGCGCTCAGCCGCCGCGAGCTGGAGGTGCTGGAACTGGTCCGCGACGGCCTGTCCAACCTTCAGATCAGCAAGCGCCTGTTCCTGAGCCAGGCCACGGTGAAGTCCCATCTGGTGCACATCTACGCCAAGTTGGGTGTGGAGTCGCGTACCGCGGCGGTGGCGGCGGCGACCGGGCAGGGCCTCATCCGGCGTCTGAGACCGTAACGGGCACGGGCACGGGCACGTACAGGCCTGCCGGCACGGGCACCGGGCCTCAGGGCACGGACGCCGACCGGGACTGACGGGGCCGTCAACCGCGTGGCGGCTCCGCGAACAGGTCGACCGCGGTGCGCACCTGGGACAGTCCGTGCGCCAGGGCGCTGACCGAGCCGATGGATCCGGCGATCAGCAGCAGGGAGCGGCGCAGCCGCGGGATCTCGGGAGTGCCGTGGGCGGCCATCGCGGCGAGGGCTGCCAGTTCGTCCTCGGCGATGGCACGGTCGGAAAACTCCGCCGGATGCGCGGCGAGCTCGCGGCGCAGCCGGGCCACGGCGGTCCGCAGCTCCGTCACCCTGGGATCCTCTTTGCCGCCGGTCGCCGGCCGCTGGTCCAAGCTCCGCAACACAGCCCCTCCCCCTCGCAGCCGTCGTGCGCCGTCCCCTCCGTGGTCCCGTCGGACATCCCTGTCGAGCGGGTCGGGCGCCGGGGGACGCCGATCAGTAAACGCCACCAGGACCGGGGCGCGCCACCGCGGGGACCGAAATTCAGCCCCCGCACACCGGCTCGACAGGGGACGGTCCGCGGTATGCAGGACCCATGACACGCACAGAGGACGAGATCGCGGGACTGGTGCTGGCGGCCGGCGGCGGGCGGCGGCTCGGCGGGCGGCCCAAGGCGCTGCTCGCGCACCGGGGCCGGCCGCTGGTGGAGCACGCGGTCGGGATCCTGCGGGCGGCCGGATGCGAGCGCGTCCACGTCGTCCTGGGCGCGCGGTCGGCCGAGGTGCGGCAGCGCGCGGCGCTGGCCGGCTGCGTGCTCGTGGAGAACCCGTTCTGGGAGCGGGGCATGGGCTCCTCGCTGCGGGCCGGGCTGGACTCCCTCGCCGGTACGGGGGTCCGCGCGGCCCTGGTCCTGCTCGTGGACCAGCCCGGGGTGAGCGCCGAGGCGGTGGCCCGGGTGCGCGCCGCGTACCGGGACGAGGGCTCGCTGGTCTCGGCGGCGTACGACGGGGTGCGCGGCCATCCGGTGCTGCTCGGGGCGGCCCACTGGGACGGCGTCGCGGAGAGTGCGGCCGGCGACCGGGGGGCACGCGCCTATCTGAGGGCGCACGAGAGATCGATCACCCTCGTCGAGTGCGGGGACGTGGCACGGGCGTACGACATCGACACCGAGGCCGACCTGGGCCACCTTGAGTGAGCGGGGTGGCACTGAGCGCCACCTTTCCTCGACTCGAAGAATCTCGACGTCAACACACGATTGAACTTCCACCATGAGGAAACTACTATCCACAGTTCAGAAGCACCCGACCGCTCCTCGGGTGCGATATGCCGCATTCACAACCATTGGCACCCGGTGCCACGGCATGGTGGCACTGAACGTGGTTCGCTGAAGAAGCTCCCCCGAAGGAAGTGACAGCTCATGTCCGCACCAGCGCCGTCCCCGCTGGCCATCGTCGACGCCGAGCCCCTGCCCCGGCAGGACGAGGTCCTCTCCGACGCGGCGCTCGCCTTCGTGGCCGAGCTGCACCGGCGGTTCACGCCGCGACGCGACGAACTCCTCACCCGCCGGGCGCAGCGCCGCGCCGAGATCGCCCGCACCTCCACGCTCGACTTCCTCCCGGAGACGGCCGCGATCCGCGCGGACGACTCCTGGAAGGTGGCCCCCGCTCCCGCGGCCCTGAACGACCGCCGGGTCGAGATCACCGGTCCCACCGACCGCAAGATGACCATCAACGCGCTCAACTCGGGTGCGAAGGTCTGGCTCGCCGACTTCGAGGACGCCTCCGCCCCCACCTGGGAGAACGTGGTCCTCGGCCAGCTCAACCTGATCGACGCCTACACCCGGAACATCGACTTCACGGACGCCGGCTCCGGCAAGTCCTACGCGCTGCGCCCGAACGAGGAGCTCGCCACGGTCGTCATGCGCCCGCGCGGCTGGCACCTCGACGAGCGCCACCTCGTCGACGCGGACGGCACCCAGGTGCCCGGCGCCTTCGTCGACTTCGGCCTGTACTTCTTCCACAACGCCCAGCGTCTGCTCGACCTCGGCAAGGGCCCGTACTTCTACCTCCCGAAGACGGAGTCGCACCTGGAGGCGCGGCTGTGGAACGACGTGTTCGTCTTCGCCCAGGACTACGTCGGCATCCCGCAGGGCACCGTGCGCGCCACCGTCCTGATCGAGACGATCACGGCCGCGTACGAGATGGAGGAGATCCTCTACGAACTGCGCGACCACGCCGCCGGGCTGAACGCGGGCCGCTGGGACTACCTGTTCTCCATCGTCAAGAACTTCCGTGACGGCGGAGCCAAGTTCGTCCTGCCGGACCGCAACGCGGTCACGATGACGGCTCCGTTCATGCGCGCCTACACCGAACTCCTCGTGCGCACCTGCCACAAGCGCGGGGCGCACGCGATCGGCGGCATGGCGGCCTTCATCCCCTCCCGCCGGGACGCCGAGGTCAACAAGGTGGCCTTCGAGAAGGTCCGCGCCGACAAGGACCGCGAGGCCGGCGACGGCTTCGACGGCTCCTGGGTGGCCCACCCCGACCTGGTGCCGATCTGCCTGGAGTCCTTCGACAAGGTCCTCGGCGACAAGCCGAACCAGAAGGACCGGCTGCGCGAGGACGTGCACGTCGAGGCGGCCGATCTGATCGCGGTCGACTCCCTCGACGCCAAGCCGACGTACGCGGGCCTGGTCAACGCCGTCCAGGTCGGCATCCGTTACATCGAGGCCTGGCTGCGCGGTCTGGGCGCGGTCGCGATCTTCAACCTGATGGAGGACGCGGCCACCGCGGAGATCTCCCGTTCGCAGATCTGGCAGTGGATCAACGCGGGCGTGGAGTTCGAGAACGGCCGGAAGGTCACGCCGGAGCTGGCCCGCGAGGTCGCCGCCGAGGAACTGGAGAACATCCACAAGGAGATCGGCGACGAGGCCTTCGCCGCCGGTCACTGGCAGCAGGCCCACGACCTGCTGCTCCAGGTCTCCCTCGACGAGGACTACGCCGACTTCCTGACCCTGCCGGCGTACCAGCAGCTCAAGGGCTGACAACCGCACCGCGAGAAGTGGGGCCGGGGGGGGGGGGGGGCCCGGCGCGGCGGGCCCCGGCGCATCCCCCCCGGGGGGGGGCTGCCGAGGCGCCGCCCTGCCACGCCGGCCCGCGGGCGGGGGGCGGGGGGGCGGGCCCGCCCCCACTTCTCGTCGTGCCCCGGCTCATCCCGGGGGCACGGACCAGTCCTGCACTGCGGCAGGTCACCCCAGGTGCACGGACCAGTCCTGCGCCGCGGCCGGCCTGCCGTGCAGATCGGGGACGCGCTTGAGCCAGTCCGGCCGGCCCGCCCGGGTCCGCGCGGCCCGCCGGGACTCCTCCGCCGCCAGCTCCTCGCGGGTGGGGAAGTCGGTGGGCAGCCAGGCCGGGGAGGCCTCGACACGGGCGGCGAGGTAGTCGACGTAGGCGTGCCGGGCCTCGTCCGGGCCGGCGAAACCGGGCTCGTCGGCGAGCCAGGCGTCCGGCACCTCGGCGAGGACGGACCGCAGCAGCTCGCGGGTCACCCTGGGGGCCAGTTCGGCGTCGGCGGCCACCACGTCCGGCGCGTACCGGCCCAGCGCGTGGTGGCGGAAGTCGTAGGCCTTCCCCGGTTCCGAGGCGTCCCAGCGGTGGTGGAAGACCAGGGCCGCGCCGTGGTCGATGAGCCACAGGCGCGGCGGCGCGGTGCCGAAGGTCGGCCACACCATCAGGTTCGAGCTGTGGACGGTGCGGTCCACGTTCACGGTCAGCGCGTCCAGCCAGACGATCCGGCCCGCCTCCACGGGGTCCACCGGGAAGTGCTCGGCGACCTCGGGGGTGAAGTCCGCGGCGCCCGGCAGGTAGTCCATGCCGAGGTTCACGCCCGGGCTCGCGTCGAGCAGGTCGCGCACCTCCTGGTGGGGTTCGTGCGCGGCCAGCGCGGGATCGAAGTGCACGAGGACCAGCTCGGGGAACCGCAGTCCGAGGGCGCGCGCCAGCTCACCCACGATCACCTCGGCGACCAGCGCCTTGCGGCCCTGCGCGGAGCCGGTGAACTTCACCACGTACGTGCCGAGGTCGTCGGCCTCGACGACTCCGGGCACGGAGCCGCCGGACCGCAGCGGCTCTATGTAGCGGGTGGCGTTGACCTGGGTGAGCATCCCCCCAGGCTATACGGGGAGAATCCGGGGAGTTTCGGCCGGCGTGCCGATCCTTCCGCGCGCCCCGGTCGCCCGCTGGCGCCGCGTGCCAGCGGGATGCCAGCGGGAGACGTGCCGAACGGTGAGCGGAGGCCGCTGGAATGGTCCCGTACCCCACACGGCGGAGGCTGCCGGCCACGGCGGTCCGCCCCGACTCATCGGGAGGCACCATGAACAAGGACCTGAGCACCCTCGCGGACGAGATCCTCGAGCTCGAGGCCGAGACCTTCGAGATCTCCGACTACTCGGACGCCAGCGAGGTCGTGCTGGCCGGTTGCACGAGCACCAGCTCCACCTCGACCTCCAGCTCCACCTGCAGCACCACCTCCTGCTCCGCCTGAGCCCAGGTCCGGTGCCGCAGCGCCCGGTTCGCGCCCTCCCTCGTCAAGAGGCGGTCGCGAACCGGGCGTTCGGCGTGCCCCGGACCGACCGCACCGGCGCCCGGGGGCGCACGTCCCGGCCCCGGGCCGTCCGGGGCGGGAGTGAATGCCGTGACAAGGTTTGGAGAACGCCGTCCGTCAAGCGCGCCCGCCCTCCCGGGAGCGTCCGTCCGGCGCGGGGCACCGACAGGCCCATGACCAGTAACTATGCTGTTTTTAAAGCAAGTTGACGCATAGTCAGTGGCTGAAATTCACCCCTTGAGCATTTCTTGACCGCCTCTTGACCCGCGGTCTACGCCAGTAGACACTCACCACTGCCACAAGGCCGAAATCGTTTCGTGAAGACGACTTCACACGTGCTCCGTCCCGCCCGCACCAGAGGGGAGATCAGGGTCCTGTGTGAGCCACCGCCCTCGACCGGGGCGGCCATGGCGGCAGGACACCACTTCCCTGAAGGCGCCGTGGTGAGCCGGTCCGGCAGGTGTTCGACGGTCAACGGGGGAACTCGGTGCGTTTTCAGTTGCTCGGTCCGCTCAGCATCACCGACGGGCGTGACGTGGTCGTTCTTCCGCCGTCCAAACCGACGTCGCTGCTGGCGGCGCTGCTGGTCCGCCCCGGCGAGCGGCCCTGCGGTGCGACCCGCACACCACCGACTCGATACGGCGCGCTCACACCGGACTCCTGGGGCCCGGGCGGGTCCTGCCCTGGCCGGGATCGATGGCCACGGAGGACTTCCCGCTGTTCGGGGACGCCGGAGCCGATCTCCACGGGCGGCACGGAGTCCCGCTGGTCTACTGGATGCTGGGCGTGGTGGGCGCGGACGAATGGCGCCGGGCAACGGCCGACGGCCCCGACACCTCACCACCCCCGGCCCCGAACCACTCCCCGCACTTCGCCCCCCACATCGGCAGCGCCCTGCGTCCCGCGATCGCCGCGCTGACGAGCGCGGCACTCGACCGGTTCGCGGCCACGTGAGAGACCAGCGCCGCACGAGGGGCCGCGGGCAGTGGGAGTCACGCCTGGGACCTGTCCAGCGCTGCAGGCGCTCGTGCGTCAGGACATATGCAGACAAGCCCGCCCGCCCCCGCTGCACTGAGCGCGGGAGCGGGCGGGCCTGCACCAGCCTTACGGCTTCACACGCAGAACCTGCGGGTCGTGGTCGCTGGTCTGGTCGGCGAACTCGGAGTTGATGTGCACCACGTCGTAGGTGACGTGGTTCAGCATGCTCGGGTTGACCATCATGTGGTCCAGCACCTGCGAGTTGCCCTGGTAGACGTAGGAGTAGCGCTCCTCCACCGGCAGGGTGTTCATCAGGTCGGTGAGCTGCTTGCCGTCACCGGTCAGGGTCTTCATCGCGGGGGAGAACTGGAAGTCGTTGAAGTCGCCCAGGGAGACGATGAGGGCCTTGGGGTCGGCGGCCTCGAGCTTCCTGACGAAGGCGTTCTCCAGCGTGGCCTGCTTCGTCCGCTGCACCTCGGAGCTGCGGACGGGCTCCTGGATGCGGCCGGCGATGTTCTGGTCGCCGCCCTTGCTGTTGAAGTGGTTGGCGATCACGAAGATCTTCTTCTTGTTCTTCGAGAGGAACTCGCCGACCAGCGGCTTACGGCTGCTGTTCCACGCCTCGTTGGTGGGGTCGATCCGTCCGGGCGAGACAGTCAGGTGGGCGTCGCTGCCCTTGCCGACGACATCGACGGCGGTGAGGGAGTCGCCACCCGGCCGGTCGACAAAGCTGACCCGCGTCGGGTCGAACAGGAAGACGGTGCGGATGTTGCCACCCGGCTGGCCGCCGTCCTTGTTGTTCACCGGGTTGATCTGACGGTACTCGTAGCGCGGGCCGCCCGCGGCGACGATGGCGTCGGTGAGCTTGGCCAGCGTCTTGTCGGGGTCCACGGTGCCGTCGTCGACGGCGCCGTTGTTGTCCTGGATCTCCTCGAGACCGACGATGGCGGGCGCGCGGAGGTTGGTGACCAGGCCGTGGGCGAGCCGGTCGAACTTGGCCTGCGGGTTGCTCGCCGCGAGGTTCTCCATGTTGTACGTGGCGACGGTGACCTCGTTGCCCTTCGCCTCGCTCGCGACCTCGGGCTCGAGACCGTTGTCCTTGTGGGTGCCGAGCTTGCGCGCCTCGAGGATGTAGGTGCCGGCGAACTGGCTGTAGTCCAGCGGGCCCTCGGTGACGCCGGTGAGCTCGTCGCCCACGTTCGCCATCGGGAACGGGTCCGTGGTGTTGATCGCCTGGACCTGGAGACGAGCCACGTTCGGGTCGTCGTACGACGGGTAGTAGACGCCGCCGCGCTTGGTCTTGTTGTGCTCGGGGTCGGCCGTGACCCACATCTCGTGGTAGGCGTCCGTGGCGCCGACGACGCGGACGTCGGAGACCTGGACGTTCATGCCTTCCAGGGACTCGTAGAAGTCCAGGGCGTACTTGGCCGGCTCGAGGTCGAGGTTGTCGATGCTGCCGTTGCTGTCACCCTTGGGGGACCACGCGGCAGGGATGCTGTCCTTGTCGAGGACGACCGGGGCCGGCAGCGGGTTGCCGCTGGACAGCACGGTGACCGTCGGCTTGATGATCTCGGTGATCGACTGGATGCCGCCGTCGTAGCCACCCGGGTAGTACTCGGAGACCACACCGGAGACGGTGACGCTGTCGCCGACCTTCACCGTGGGGGTGGAGCTGGTGTAGACGAAGATGCCCTCGCTGGTGCGGGGGTCGTTGTCCGGGTTGGGGTCCTGCATCCAGAAGCCCTTGGACGTCGAGGACGTGCTGGTGGTGCGGACACCGGTGACGATGCCGGTGACGTCCTTGACGTCCTTGGTGGCGAGCGGGGAGCGCCGGTTGGTGCCCTGGATGTCGTGGATCTTCGCCGAGATCGCGTCGGCGGGGGGCGTCGGGGTCGGCGACGGGGAGGGGTCGCCACCGCCGGGGCCGCCGGCCTCGCCACCGGAGTTCTCCGGGGTGGGGGCACCCGCGGCGAAGTCGGCCGCGTTGTCGTCGGTGTCGACCAGGGTCTTGCGGGCGACCGAGGCGGTGTTGCTCGCGCCCGCGGCCGGGCCGGAGCCCTCGCGGACGACGGCGGTGCCGAAGCCGACCAGGTCCTTGATGCGGGGGTCGGCGGCGCAGTCCTCGGCGGTGAGGCAGGTCAGCAGGTCGGTGCCCTGGACCAGCGCGACCGTGCCGGTGGTGCCCGACATGTTGATGCTGCCGGTGGCGTCCGGGGTCGGCAGGGCGGTGGTGCCGCCGGTGCCCGCGGCCTCCTGGATCAGGTAACGGCCGTTGCCGGCAAGGGAGCCGGTGAGACGGGTGGCCTGCCACTTGGTGGTCGGGCCGGGATTGCCCGACAGGTACTGGACGCTGTAGCCGGAGAGGTCCAGCGAGCCGGAGCCGGCGTTGGCCAGCTCGATGAAGTCGTTGGTGAGGGTGGCGCCGGAGTTGCCGCCGCCTCCGTAGACCTCGGAGATGACGGCGTCGGCCGACGGGGTGGCGAAGGCGGAGTGGACGCCCACTCCGGCCAGCACCAGCGAGCCGGTGATCGCCAGCGGTATCAGTCGCTTGCGCAGAGAAGTCGCGCGGTGTCTCGCAGGGCGGGGCGCTTCAGCGCTGGAGTTCGACACAGGAAGGGTCTCCTTGGGAGCCGGGAAAGCATGAGGGCGCGTGGGGGAGCGCCGACCGACCCGGATCCGCTGTCGACGGCCGGGGTCTGGCACGCGCTCAAGCTACGCGCATAGATACGTCCGAAAAAAGGCCGCGGGTCAAACGCTTGGCAAACTGTTATCCGGCGCCCGGCTCGCCCGGCGCCCGGTGCGCGTGGCGACATGACCGGTGGTGAGCCGATCCGACGGGTGCGACGGCAGGCTGCGCCTCGCGTCGGCCGGTTGGCGAGGTGACACCCGTTCAGAGAGGAACGACGGGAGGCGGTCAGCCGCGTGTGAAGCCGGCGCGGCTGCCCAGGTCCGCGACGGTGCGGTACACCGCGAACTGGGTGTAGACACCACAGACTTCCGTTCAGTGGGATGCTTCGGGATCGTCGGCGCAGCCGGTGGAACGCCACAGCACACCAGGCCAGATGTCCTGCAGACGCTGCGGTTCCATCCCGCATCCCAGTGCCAGAACGTGAACGGCGGTCAACAAGGGTTTCCTCATCTCGAAACCAATGGGTGAGCAGTTGGTCGCGGCAGGGGCAGGTGCGGAGTTCGGAAACTCATCACCGCTGTTCGGCGACGACCTTCGCGACGAACCGCGGACCGGCGGAAGCTTGTCGTCCCCAGGTCGTCGGCCTCGACGACTGCGGGCACGGACCCGCCGGGGATCAGCCTGGGATTCCGGCGGTCACCAGCGGATTCGGCAGCGGCTGGTAGCGGGCCGCCGCGCCGTCGGCGTTCGTCCAGCGCAGCAGCAGGTTCGTCTTGCCGGGCACGATGGGCGAGGTGAGCAGGCCGGCGGCCTCGGGCAGGTCGTGGCGGGCGAGTTCACGGCGGACGGCGGGCCAGGGGTCGAGAGCCGGGTGGCGTTCGGCGAGGGCGGCGGCGATCTCGCTGAGGTGGTTGACGACCAGGCAGTACACCAGCCGCTCCCAGCCGGCTGCCCGGGACACGTCCGGCAGCAGCTTGACGCCCTCCGCGTCCCGGAAGAGTGCCTGCACGGGCAGGCCGGCGGCGTCCACCGCGATCAGCGAGTTCTGCAGATGGGCCTCCAGGACGACACCGTGCCGCGCGAAGGCCCCGAGGGCGGGGGGTATCACCTGGCGCAGGTACGCCTCCCACCACAGCGCCGGGTCCGCCGGGCCGTCCAGCGGGTTGCCGTCGAAGCCCTCGGCGAGGGCCGCGGCGAGCAGCGGGGTCGCGCCCGGCACCAGGTGCCGGGCGAGTCCGTCGCGGACGACGACGGCGAGTTCCTCGAAGGCGAAGGCGGCGGTGCGGTAACCGCGGTCGGACAGCCAGGCCGCCGGACCGCCCAGTCGTGCGAAGGCGGTGGTGACGGCCGTGTCCGTGCGGCGCAGCTTCAGCAGGTCGTGCCGCCACAGCCGCCGTACGTCGTTCGTGATCCGCACGTCCAGACTGAACTTCAGGAAGAGGTCGGCGCCCGGGACGTGGACGGTGCGGACCGCCGCCGTGGGCCACACCGCGCGGGCCGTCGTGCCCAGCCGCAGCAGCCGCCCGTCGGCGAAGGCCCCGGCGAGGTCGCGGCCCACCAGTTCGAGCTGCCAGGGGTGGGCGGGCAGCAGCCGGTAGCCGGGCGGGGCCTGGCCCAGCGCGTCGAGCGCCGAGGTGTCGCCCTCCTCGGCGACCACGTCCTCGTGCACCCCGAGCAGCACCAGGGGGAAGCGGGCGTGCGCCTCGGGCGCGTACGGCAGCCAGGAGGCGACCGGTCCGCCGCCGCGCGCCTTCGGCGCCGGATGGTACGGGTGGCCGGTGACGAGCGCCTGCTCGGACCGGATGTACGGGTCCTCGGGCACCGGCGCGCGGTCGCGGGCGGCGAGCAGCGCCGCCACCGCCTCCCGGCTGTCGATCATCTCGGCGGGCAGTTCGTCGTTGGGCACGCCGGTGTGCCGACCCAGCTCCTCGGCCACGAGTTTGACCAGTTCCGGGTGGTCGATCCGCTGCCAGCCACCCTCCGCGTACACCTCCGGCGCGGTGGGCCGCCGCCCGTCGCGCACCCGCAGCAGCCGGTCCCCGCCCGGCAGCCGGTACGTCCGCCGCCCGCCCGGATCCGGATACGGCCGCGCGACCTCGCGGATCAGGCAGTTCAGCAGGGGCGCGGACGCGTACGCGTCCGCGCGCTCCGCGATGCCGTCGGTGGGGGGCGTGAGCTCCATGCGTTTTACTCGGTCCGTTCGGTCCATAAGTCCACACGGTGCGAAGGTGATCAGTATGTCTGCCCGGCACGCGCCGACCTGACGCCCGCCCGCTATCGGAGGAGTCCGACCGTGCACCGTCCCCCAGCCACCGAGACCGAGGTCGCCGAGGAGCTGGCCGCCGTGCGGCCCGACCTGGTCTCACGGTACGCGGCGCGGCTGCACGGCGCGCGGGCCGCCGTACTGACCCGGCTGTGGCGCGCGCTCGCCCACGAGCCGCTGCCGTGGATCACCGGCCGGGACCGCACCCGGGACGCGCTCGTCCTGCGGCTGCGCGACGGCCGCCGGCTGGAGGGGCCGCCGTCCGACCCGTACGCCACCTCCGCGCACGTCACGGCCGTACGTCTGGCCGGGACGGCCCACGAGGATCCGGCGCGGCTGATGAGGGACCTCGCCGTGCCGCACGGCGACTCGCTCGCCGCCGAACTCGGGCACAGCGTCGCCTCTCTTGCGCTGTCGCGGGCCGATCAGCCACCGGGGGGCGAGGGGCATCCGGAGGAATGGCCGGTGGCGGACTGGCAGTGGGAGCAGCGGGTGGTCGACGGCCACCCCTTCCACCCCAACTGCCGTTCCCGGCCCGGTTTCTCGGTCGCCGAGCAGCTCGCGTACGGGCCCGAGCACCGGCCGTCGGTCGAGCTGGGCCTGCTGCCGGTGCCGGAGCGGGAGTGCCTGGTGAGCGGGGCGTGGCCGCGGGACTTGCGGGAGGGCGGGCGGCTGCTGATTCCCGTGCACCCCTGGCAGGCGGCGCACGTGCTCAAGCAGCCGCGCGGGGAACGTGCCCTCGCGGCCCATCCGCTGATGTCGCTGCGCACCCTGGCCGTGCCCGGCGGGCTCCACGTCAAGACCTCGCTCAGCGCCCGGCTGACGTCCTCGGTCCGGGACATCTCGGTCGGCTCGGTGACCGCCTCCGCCGCCCTGTCGGACTTCGCCGTGGACCTGGCGGCCCGCACGGACGGCCTGCTGCACATCACGCGCACCCTGGGCGCGGCCACCGCGGGCTCCCCCGATCTGGCGGCCCTGTGGCGCGAGTCGCCGCGGACGTACGCCGCCCCCGGGGAGCACGTCGTGCCGGTGGCGGCGCTGTCCACCACGGACCTGCCCGACTCGCCCGCCTGGACAGCCGAGTTCACACGCCTGGCGCTGGCCGTCGGACTGCGTCTGCTGGAGCTGGGGGTGGCCCTGGAGGCGCATGGCCAGAACCTGCTCGTCGTGCTGTCCGGGTCCGGCTCCCCGCTGCGGCTGGTCTACCGCGACCTCGCCGACATCCGGATCAGCCCGGCCCGGCTGACCCGGCACGGCATCGCCGTACCGGAGTTGCCCGCCCGGAACCTCACCGACGACCCGACCGCCCTGCGCCGCAAGCTGTTCGGCTCGCTGGTGGCGGGCGCGCTGGCGGGCACGGCCGGATCGGCGGCCCCGCTGCGGACGGCGCTGGAGCCGGCCGTACGAGACCTGCCACACACCCCGGACGTAGAGGCTCTGCGCGAACAGCCGCTTCCAGCAAAGGCGTTGACGCTGATGCGGCTGTCTCCCGGCACACCCGGCGACCTGTGGACCGGGCTGCCCAACCCGCTCGTTTTGATCCCCGGCACGTCCGGTCAATAGGATCCGCCGATGATCACAAGACAACGGCTGGCGGCAGGAGTCTGTGCTCTGCTCGCCGCCCTGACGGCCGGGATGGCCTTTCCCGCCGGTGCCACAGCCGACGAGATGGAGGGGCAGGATGCCCCGAAGGTCGAACTCGTCCTGGACGTCAGCGGTTCCATGCGGACCCGGGACATTGACGGCGGGACACGGATGGCCGCGGCCAAGCAGGCGTTCAACGAGGTGCTCGACGCGACCCCCGAGGAGGTCCAGCTCGGTATCCGCACCCTCGGTGCCAACTACCCGGGCAACGACCGTCAGACGGGCTGCAAGGACACCGCTCAGCTCTACCCGGTCGGTCCGCTGAACCGCACCGAGGCCAAGACGGCGGTGGCGACGCTGGTGCCGACCGGCTGGACCCCGATCGGACCGGCTCTCCAGAAGGCGGCCACTGACCTCGACGGCGGCAACGGCATGCGCCGGATCGTCCTGATCACCGACGGCGAGGACACCTGCCAGCCGCTGGACCCGTGCGAAGTGGCCCGCGAGATCGCGGCCAAGGGCATCGGGCTGACCATCGACACCCTCGGCCTGGTGCCGGACGCCAAGACCCGCGACCAGCTCATCTGCATCGCGGAGGCGACCGGCGGCACCTACACCTCCGTACAGCACAAGGAGGAACTCAGCGACCGCGTCGGCCAGTTGGTCGACCGGGCCGCCGACCCGGTGGTGACGCCGGTGGCCACGGAGGGCGCCACCGAGTGCGCGAAGGCGCCGACGCTCAAGTCCGGCCTCTACACCGACCGCGAGGAGTTCGGGCAGCAGCGCTGGTACCGGGTGGACGTCAACCCCGGCCAGGAGCTGCGGGCCTCGGTGAGCGTCGCCGCGGACCGGGCCGTCGACCCGGACTACGGCCTGCTGGTGCGGGCCGTGACGGAGCGCGGCCGGGAGATCGTGCGCGGTGAGGCGGCGGGCAACGGCCGTACGGACGTGATCTCCACGGGTCTGCGCTACCCGAAGCCGGAGAGCGACGACGAGAGCGCCCCGGCCGAGACCGTGTGCCTTCAGATCACCAACGCCTTCTCGGCGGCCTCCGGGGTGAAGACCACACCGGGTCTGCCGCTGGAGCTGACCGTCGACGTGGTGGACGGTCCGGGCAAGTCGAGCGACGTGGCCTCCTTCGGTCTCGGCCGCGGCTGGTGGCTGCTCGGCGCGCTGGTGCTCACCGGCTTCGTCGCGGGCCTGTTGTGGGGCTGGGTGTCGCGTTGGCGGGTCGCGATCTGGAGGACGAACTGATGCGTATCACCCGAGTGTTGGGCGCCACCCTGCTGGCGCTCGGGCTGGCCGCGGGCCCCGCGGCAGCCGCTTCGTCGCCCCCGGCGGACCCGTCCGGCGACAGCGGGGCGCCCAGCCAGGCCGGCACCTCGTTCCGTAGCGCGACCGAGATCGAGCAGGGGCAGCAGGCCACCGCCAGCGGCTCCACGGGCGACTACCTGTACTGGTCGTTCGCCGCGGACGCCGGGCAGCGCCCCACCGTCAAGGCGACGGTGAAGCTGCCCGAGGCGCACGCCTCGCAGACCTGGCAGATCGACGTCTACGACGGTCTGCGGCGCCGCCAGTCCTGCCAGTACGGCGCCCAGACCCGCACCGCCGCCCAGGGCACGGCCTCGGTCGAACTCGCCTGCGTGCTGCGCACGGTGCGGGCCTGGTCGGAGCCGTGGGCCAACGACCCGCTGCCGGGCACGTACTACATCCGGCTCACGGTGGCCGGTCTGCCCGCCTCCGACCTGGGTCTGCCGGTGAGCGTCGAGGTACGGGCCGACTCCAAGGACATCGGCGGCGCCGCGGCGGTGGACGGCTCGCTCGCGCAGCCGCTGACCCCGGGCATCGCGGTCAAGTCCGAGCAGGACGGCAGCGATGCGCAGGACGACCAGGGTTCGAAGAAGTCGGCCGTACTGTCCAGCATCGAGCCGGACGGCGGCTGGTCCTCCAACTGGTGGTCCGACCGGTGGGTGTGGACCGGGATCGGCGGCGTGCTCGCCGCGCTCGCGGGCATCGGCGGGTACGCGCTGACGCGCGGCTCGGGACGCCCGTCGCGAATACCGCCGGGCGTCTGACGGCGGTTCCGCCCGACAACACCCCGGAAGGCCCGCTCCTCCTTTGGAGCGGGCCTTCTCTCATGCCTCGCGCAACGCCTTGGCCGCCGCGCCGTCCCCGCTCACCTCGACGCGCCCGTCCCGCACCGCGTCCGCCAGGCCCAACTCCCCGCGGCTTATGGCCGTACACGTGACGGAGTCGAGGGCCAGCCGGGCGTCCGGCTCCGCCGGCGCGGGTCCGTACCCGTAGAGCGGGCCCTCCGCGGCGCCGACATGCAGATGGAAGTCACCTTCCTCCAGCCGGACTTCGATGACGCCCGCCCCTATCCCCGCCTCCTCCAGTGCGCGCAGCAGGGGCAGCGCGAACCAGTGCGCGCGCAGCGCGTCGGTGGGCCGCCGCTCCCCCAGCTCCGTCTGCCCCCACTCCCCGAGCGCCCGCAGCACCGACAGCAACCCACGCCCTCGGGAGGTGAGTTCATAGACGTGGGCGGCTCCGGGCGGCGGCAGCCGGCGCCGGGTCGTCAGCCCGTCCCGTTCCATGTCCTTCAGCCGTGAGGCGAGCATGTCCGTGCTCACGCCCGGCAGGTCGGCGTGCAGATCGGTGTACCGGCGCGGACCGGCCAGCAACTCCCGGACGATCAGCAGGGTCCAGCGGTCGCCGACGGCATCGAGCGCGCGGGCGGCGGAGCAGAACTGGTCGTAGCTACGGCGAGGTGACATGCGACGCAGTGTAGACGGGTTGTTGGACTTTCCAAGCTCCCGCTTGGTAAAACCAAGCAGGACCAGTTACCGGAGGGGAAGCGGCGCATGGAGTTCCGGCAGTCGAGCAAGCTGAGCGAGGTCTGTTACGAGATCCGCGGCCCGGTGATCGAGCACGCCGACGCGCTGGAGGAGGCCGGCCACAGCGTGCTGCGGCTGAACACCGGCAACCCCGCGCTGTTCGGCTTCGAGGCGCCGGAGGAGATCCTCCAGGACATGATCCGGATGCTTCCGCGGGCGCACGGCTACACCGACTCGCGCGGTGTCCTCTCCGCCCGCAGAGCCGTCGCCCAGCGCTACCAGACCCTCGGCCTGCAGGTGGACGTCGACGACGTCTTCCTGGGCAACGGCGTCTCGGAACTGGTCTCGATGGCCGTGCAGGCTCTGATCGAGGACGGCGACGAAATCCTCGTGCCCGCGCCGGACTTCCCGCTCTGGACGGCCGTGACGACGCTGGCCGGCGGCAAGGCGGTCCACTACCTGTGCGACGAGCAGGCCGACTGGTACCCGGACCTGGACGACATGGCCTCGAAGATCACCGACCGCACGAAGGCCGTGGTCGTCATCAACCCCAACAACCCCACCGGCGCGGTCTACCCCAAGGAGGTCCTGGAGGGCTTCTGCGACCTCGCCCGCCGCCACGGCCTGATGGTCTTCGCGGACGAGATCTACGACCAGATCCTCTACGACGACGCCGTCCACCACTCCACCGCCGCGCTCGCCCCGGACCTGGTCGTCCTCACCTTCTGCGGCCTGTCCAAGACCTACCGCGTAGCCGGCTTCCGCTCCGGCTGGCTGGTGGTCACCGGCCCCAAGCAGCACGCGAAGGACTATTTGGAGGGCCTGACCATGCTGGCCTCCATGCGCCTGTGCGCCAACGCCCCCGCCCAGTACGCGATCCAGGCCGCCCTCGGCGGCCGCCAGTCCATCCGCGAGCTGACCGCACCGGGCGGCCGGCTGCACGAACAGCGGAACGTGGCCTGGCAGAAGCTCAACGAGATCCCGGGCGTGACGTGCGTGAAGCCCCGGGGCGCGCTGTACGCGTTCGCCCGCCTGGATCCCAAGGTCCACCGGATCCACGACGACGAGAAGTTCGTCCTGGACCTCCTCCTGCGCGAGAAGATCCAGGTGGTCCAGGGCACCGGCTTCAACTGGCCGGCCCCCGACCACTTCCGCATCCTCACGCTCCCCCACGCGGACGTCCTGGACACGGCGATCAGCAGGATCGGCCGGTTCCTCGGCGGGTACCGGCAGTAGGTTCCGGCGCCGCGCGGCTTGGGCCCGAGGCCGGTCCGGGGCCGAGGCCGGTCCGGGGCCGAGGCCGGGCCCGCGATGGGTCCGGGGCAGCGGTCGGTCCGGCCCCCTCCGGCCAGGGGAAACTCCTTCGAGCCCGCGACCTGCGCTGTGTTACGGTCCCGGTGCCGGCCGCGGGACTTCGGTGCGACTTCCGGAACCTGCCTATGAAGCAATGATTCGCAGCTCGTGCCCCCATTCCCCGGCCGGCCCCGGCAAGGGAGTGCCGGCCGCCGGCTCCGGCAGGGGGCCGCGAGTGAACGGGTGGGGGCAGGGACGGGGGCATGGAGTCGTCCGGGGATCCGATCGCGGCCGAAGACGTACTGCTCTTCGTCAACGCCGCGATCACCGCGACCGGCCAGCGCGAGTTCCGCTCCGACGCGGCGGCCCAACGGCTCTCCCTCGACTTCCTGCACGCCTACACACTGGGCAACTACCGCGACCTCTACGCGGGCGTGCTCGCCCTCGACATCAACGACCACAACGCGGCGCTGATGATCCGCCGGCTGCTGGAGACCGCCGGCGAGGCCACCGCGGACCAGCGCCGCAGCGAGGGCCGGCTGATCGCCGGACGGCTGGCGCTGCTGCCGCCGCAGCGCGTCTACGGGCTCTTCGGCTCGCTGCGCCGCTCCGGGGTGAACAACCGCCGCACCCGCGCCCTGCTGCGCGACTGGCTGGCCGCCCGGCCCGATCCGGCCCTCGACGCCGTCAAGTACCGCAACGGCCTCAAGCGGGCGCTGCGGCACGCGCATCTGGCGCTGGACGACGAACTCGGCGCCTTCCTCTTCGCGCCGCACAGCCGCGCCCGCTACGACACACCCCTCCTGGAGGCCTGGCGGCGGGCGCACTACGAGCAGGCGGCGCTCTACGAACTCCCGTACACCGTCGCGGAGGGCTTCGCGGCCAGGCACGGCATACCGCGCGGCGTGTTCCTGGAGCGCATCGCCCCTCGGCTGACCCGTCTGGAGACGCTGCGGCTCCAGGAGGCGGCGCGGCAGCACGGTCCCGCGGCGGCGCGGGCGGTGGCGGGCGACCTGTCCCGGACGCCGCTCACCCGGCTCGCCGGGTACGTGCTCTCCCTTCCCGCCCCGGAGCGGGTCGCCCGGCGCGAGGAGCTGACCGGAGCGCTGCGCACGGCCGCCCGGCGGACGGCGGGCCGGCACCGGGGAACCTGGGGCCGGGTGGCCGCCGTCCTGGACGACAGCTTCTCCTCCTCCGGTTCGGGCGTGAAGCGGCGCCGGCCGCTGGCGGTCGCCCTGGCCTGCCACTACCTGCTCGAAGCGCTCGCCGGCCACTACACCGGACTGTGGACCTCCGGCCGCGGCGACGCGCTCCTGGCCCACCCCGTCGGCCCGACCCCGCTGGGTGAGCGGATCCTCGACGCGCTGGAGTCGGCACCGGAACGCCTGGTGATCGTCTCCGACGGCTGGGACAACTCTCCTCCCGGACTGGCCGGTGAGGTGCTCCGCGTCTGGCGCACCCGCCTCGACCCTGCCCACCGCACCGGCGTGGTCCACCTCAACCCCGTGTACGACGCCGAGGACTTCGACGTGCGCCGGCTGTCCGCGCGGGTGCCGACCGCGGGCATCCGCGACGCGGAGGACCTGCCCGCGCTCGTCGAGATCGCGCAGTTCGCCGAGGGCCGGACCGACCTGGCCGACCTGACGGCCTACCTGGACGCCCGAGCGGCGCGGCTCACCGCCGCCGCGGACCGGCGGGCGGAGAGGAACCCACGATGACACCGCACGGACTGCTGGACGGGCTGGAGACCCGTCCCTCGCAGGTGTGGGGCGCCGTACGGCTGGTCCCGCTCGTGCGGGCCGAGGCGATCCACGACCTGCGCCTGCACCCGCGGATCCACGACGGGGCGGGCGTGGTCGACCTGGGCCGGGGGCAGAGCTACTGCTCGTACATCCCGCACAGCTTCGTCGCCGACTGGACCGGGGACGGCTCGCCCGCCGCGGCCTACGGAACACAGCTGACCGACGGGCGACCCGAGTGGGAAATCGCGGGCGCACGACTCCACTTCCACCGCCGGATGGCACGCCGGGAGGCCCGGCACCGGCTGCGCTTCCTGCCGCTCCACCTCGCGCTGGAGGGCTATCTCGCGCTCCACTTCGGCGGGCCCGCCGTCGCCTGGGAGCAGTGGTCGCACCGAGCCGTGCGTCAGGGACTCTCCCCGCGTGTCGAAGCCGCCTACCTGGGCACGGAAGTACCCGGACTGGCCGACGCCCTGCGCGTCTTCGAGATCCACCCGGGCCAGTGCGGCGTACTGATCCATCTGGCCGACGCGCAGGCCGCGGCGTTCGTGGTGCCGCACCCGGAGGACTACCGCACCCTGCACCCGACCCTGCTCCAGGACCTCTACGGCGATCTCGTACACCACTACGCCACCCTGATGCCTCCCGTCACGGACTTCAACGCCCGGATCCCCGACACCCGGATCCGCACGCTCGCCGACCTGCGGGCCGCGGCGCAACAGACGGCGCAGTGGGCCGACTTCCACGACACCACCATGGCGGCCGGACTGCTGGACCAGCCGAGCACCTGGCAACTGGCCCGGCGCATGGGCCGCTTCACGCTCTCCCGCTTCCTGCCGCCGTTCCGCCCCAAGCAGGACAACCACATCGGTGAGGCAATCACCGACGAGCACGGCCGGACCGTCTACCTCAAGACGTTCCGCCTATCGGAGAACCAGGTCCGCCGAGGCCACCTCCTCACGCACCTCGCCGCCCACGACTGGCACCTCCCCGCCACCGCCACCGCCCTCGGCCTGACCGAGCCCCAACTGGCCCTCCGCCTGCAGACATCCGGATTCGCCCACCTCCTCCGCCAGGACGTCCCTGACCACTACCGCAAACAGAACCGCACCAAAAACCCCTGACCGGAAACGGAGAAGAGAACATGAGCGCCACCGCCACGCAGGCCGAGGCCCGCAGAAGGCGCACGCGCTACCCCATCACCCTGGCTGTCACCATCGGCTGCTACGTACTCGCCGCGGTGGCCGGGATGTTCTTCCTGACGGACAACGTCGGCGCCGCTCTCCAGATCCTCCTGTGGATCGTGCACGGCGTTGTCCTCATCCTGCTCATCGAGAAGCTGGGGGCCGCGGAATCCAGCCTGTATGCCGCGCTGTTCATCACGATCGTGTCCGCACTGTGCGTACACACCATCGGCATGGCGCGCGACGACCTGACCCTCCAGCACCGCGGCGAAAGGGTCAGCGCCACGGTCGTGAACGAATGGCTTGATCCGCCGCAGGGGCGCAAGGGTCAACTCTCCCACTACAGGCTGGAACACCAGGACGGCACCAGGGTCCCGGGACCAGACATGCAAACGACGTCCGACCTGTACGACGTCGGCCAGGTCTTGACAGTCATCGAGGATCCCGAGGGCAAACTCAGCCCCCGCACGCCCGGACAAGCAGACCTCAAAGCTGAGTTGTTGGGTGCCGGAGCACTCGCCCTTGCCACACTCGGCTCCGTCGGCTGGATGGCCCGGCGGGGGTCGGACGCCGCGAGGCGGCGGGACCGGCGGAAGCAGGCAACCCCTGAACACAAGGCTCGCGCCCAGCAGGAGGAGCAGGAGGCCAAGCTGCGCGAGGCGTTGCGCACCTACCCCGTCGACCGCCGCGGCTACATCAAGGTGCACCCGGAGGACTACCCCGCCCTGTCGCAGCACCAGGCCGCCCGGATCGCCTGGGAGATGGGGCTGCGAGCGGAGGCCTGGGGAAACCAGGGATCATGGCGCTTCAAGGAGACCGTGGTCGAGGAAGTACCACTCGACTGAGCGGGGCCCCGGCCGACCGACAGTCCAGGTGCTGAGGGGATGGCGAAACAAGCATGAGCGCTGGTACGCGATACCGCAGTCCGATGGCTGTCGCCATGGGCTGCTACGTGCTCGCAGCGATCGCGGGGATGTTCTTCCTGACGAACCACGTCGGCACCGTTCTCCAGGTCCTTCTGTGGATTGTGCACTGCGTTGTCCTCACCCTGCTCATCGAGAAGCTGGGGGCCAAGGAATCGAGTCTGTACGCCGCGCTGTTCATCGTGGCCACCTCACTCATGTCCGTATTGGTCGCCGGTATCGCCCGCGACGACCTCACTCTTGAGCAGCGAGGCGAAACGGTCACGGTCAGGGTCGTGAGGAAGTGGCTCGACCCGCCCGGTGTGAGCAAGTCCCGTGACTACAACTACGAACTGAAGCACCAGGACGGCACCAAGGTCCCGGGACCCGCCATGACGACAGACAAGGATCGTTTCGACGTCGGCCAGGTGCTCACGGTGATCGAGGACCCCGTCGGCGAACTCCGCCCTCAGACACCGGATCAGGCGGGCGCAACGGGCAACGTGCTCGCTGCCGGGGGGTTCGCTCTCGCCGCGGTCGGCGCCGTCGGCTGGATGGCCTGGCGGGGGTCGGACGCCGCCAGGCGGCGGGACCGGCGGAAGAAGGGAACCCCCGAACACGAGGCTCGCGCCGAGCAGGAGGAGCAGGAGGAGAAGTTGCGCGAGGCATTGCGCACCTACCCCGTCGACTGTCGTGGCTACATCAAGGTCCCCCCGGAGGACTACCCCGACCTGTCGCAGCAGCGGGCGGCCCGCATCGCCTGGGAGATGGGGCTGCGGGCTGAAGCGTGGGGGAACAAGGGGTCGTGGCGGTTCAAGGAGAGCGTGGTCGAGGAGGTGCCGCTCGACTAGTCCGGGTCGGGAGGCGTTTCCCAGGGGAACGACGCGAAGGTGAGGGGTTCCTCGTCCCGTTCCGTGTCGTCGTCCTGCTCGCGGCGGGTCAGGTGGCCGAGGGCGGCGATCGCGCCGAGCAGCAGGCCGATCAGGCAGATCAGGGCGAGGACGAGCGTGGCCAGGCTCAACAGGGTGTTACCGACCAGGTGGGCCAGTATTCCGATCGGGTCCAGGCATCCGCACGCCAGCATGCCGATACGTTCCCCGCCGGCGGCGCTGTCGGGACGCCGCGTTGCCGATCCGTGCTCCGAAAGTGCCCGGGCCGCGATGCCCCGCCGTGGGCACATGAGTCCGCCGGAGCGGAGGCACGGGCTCGTAGCCTGTGACGCATGGGTGATCTCTTTCTCGTACGGCACGGGGAGACCGAGTGGTCGCGATCCGGGCGGCACACCGGGTGGACGGACCTTCCGCTCACCGAGCACGGGCGGGAGGAGGCGCGGGGGCTGGTGCCGTTGATCCGCTCGCACCGGATCGGGGCCGCGTTCGTCAGCCCGTCGCAGCGGGCGCGGGAGACGGCCGAGTTGATCGGCGTCCACGACGCGCGGGTCGACGCGGATCTGCGGGAGTGGGACTACGGCGGCTACGAGGGCGTCACGACCGTCGAGATCCAGCGGACGCGGCCCGGCTGGTTCCTGTTCACGGACGGGGTCGCCCCGGGGCCGCCGGAGCATCCCGGGGAGAGCGTGGAGCAGGTCGGGGAGCGGGCCGACCGGATGCTGGGCAAGGTGGACGCCGCGCTCGCCGACACCGAGGGGGCCGTCCTGCTGGTGGCCCACGGGCACTTCCTGCGGGTGCTCACCGCCCGGCGCCTCGGGCTGCCGCCGTCGGCGGGCGCGCTGTTCCAGCTGGCCACGGGCACGGCGTGCCGGCTGGGCACGGAGCACGGGCGGCCGGTGATCGCGGGCTGGAACATCCGGCCGACCCCGTCTGCGTAAGCGGCCGCGGCTCGTTGTCGGACCCTGGTCGTAGTCTTCGAAGGGGCCGTTCGACGGCTGTTCGACGATTCGGGGAGGCCGCGCCGTGACACGACCGCCTACCGCCGCGCAGCGCCGCGTCATCGACGCCGCCGACCCCGTGACCGGCCGGCTCAGGGGTACGGAGGTGCAGCTCGCGGCGCTGGTGAAGCGGGGGCTCGCCTTCCGGCACCCGCGGCCGCCGCACGACCACTTCCTCACCCCGGCCGGGCATCGGATACGGGAGGCGGAGGAGGAGACAGCGGCGGCGGAAAGGGCGCCCGCCGTCGAGGCGCCCGCCGGTACCGGCGTGTTCTCCGCCCGCGTCGGCGGTGAGGAGGACCCGTACGACGGTCCCGGGCGGGTGCGCGAGGTGCACAGCGCCTGGCAGGGGCTGCTGGAGCTGCGCCGGATGACCAATCCGGACGGTGCCGTCGAACGGCCCTGCGGCTGGGAGCGCGCGCATCTGGTGCGGGCCGCCGCGCTCGCCCTGGAGGCGTCGGGGCAGCGGCCCGCGGGGCCGGACGCGGACGGTTACCGGGTACGGGCGACCCCGCAGCCGGAGGCGGTCGCGGTGTACGGGCCGGACGGCGCGGCGCTGCGGGCGTGCGCGGCCGCGCTGGAGCGAGCGGGCTGGCAGGCCGGGGAGTACACCGAGCCCCGGACCAGGGCCCGGTACCTGCTGGCGTCACCGCGCAGGGCGTGACGGACGTGCCAGGATCGGTGGGTCCGAACGGCGTACGAGAAGGGGACCCAGTGAGCGAGCCGTTTTCCGTCCGGGTGACCGTCCGCGGCTACGAGACCGATGTGCAGGGGCACCTCAACCAGGCCGTGTACCTCAACTACGCGGAGCACGCCCGCTGGTCGCTGCTCCAGGCGGCCGGGATCAGTCAGGCGGGCCTCGTGTCGGGCGGCGTGGGGCCGGTGGTCCTGGAGACGACGATCCGCTACCTGCGGGAGCTGCTGGCCGGCGACGAGGTCGACGTGACCTGCGCCTTCGAGTGGGGCGGGGGCCAGACCTTCCGGATCCTCCAGACGATCCGGAAGGCCGACGGCACGGTGGCGGCCGAGATCGACGCGGTCGGCGGCCTCCTGGACCTCAAGGCGAGGAGACTGGTGCCCGCCCCGCACGATCGCTTCAAGCAACTGGCGACGGAGCCCGGCCTGTTCGGGATGTGAGGCGCACGGCGGGAGGGGCACGGCACGACGGCCGTACCCCTCCCGAAGATCGGCGCGGCGGCCGCACCCCGGCCAAGGATCCACGCGGCGGCCGGACCCCTGCCAAGGGCCCGCGCGGCGGCCGTACCCCTCCCGAGGATCAGCGCGCCACCGCGATCTCCTCCCCCGCCTCCATCGGATGGGTGACGTCCTGGGCGTCCACCGACCCGGGCCTGCCCAGGTGGTTGAAGACGAAGTTGAGCAGGACGGCCGCGACGCAACCGGTGGAGATGCCGGAGTCGAGCACGATCCGGGCGGTCTCCGGGAAGGCGTGGTAGAAGTTCGGCGCCGTGATCGGGATGATGCCGACGGCGATCGAGACGGCGACGATCAGGACGTTGTTGTCCTTGTCGAGGCCGGCCCGGGCCAGGGTCTGGATGCCGCTGGCGGCCACCGAGCCGAACAGGACCACGCCCGCGCCGCCGAGCACCGGGCGCGGTACGACGGCGATGAGCGAGGCGGCCACCGGGCACAGGCCCATCAGGACCAGGAAGCCGCCGCCGAAGGCCACCACGAAGCGGCTGCGGATCCGGGTCATGGCCACCAGACCGATGTTCTGCGCGAAGGCGCTGCACATGAAGCCGTTGAACAGGGGGCTGACGGCGGAGCCGAGGGTGTCGGCGCGCAGGCCGGCGGCGATCGTCTTCTCGTTCGCCGGGCGGTCGACGATCTCACCGAGGGCCAGCATGTCCGCGGTGGACTCGGTCATCGAGACCACCATCACCACGCACATCGACAGGATCGCGGCGACCTGGAACTGCGGCGCGCCGAAGTGGAACGGGGTCGGGAAGCCGACCACCTGGGCGTCCGCCACGGGGCCGAAGTCCGTGACCCCGAACGGGATCGCTATGACCGTGCCGGCGATCAGGCCGAGCAGGACCGCGATCTGCTTGACGAAGCCGCGGGTGAAGCGCCGCAGCAGCAGGACGATGACCAGGGTGATGCCGGCCAGGGTGAGGTTCGTCGCCGAACCGTAGTCGTGCGCGGCCGGATTGGGGCCCTGGGCCCAGCCGAAGGAGACGGGCAGCAGGGAGACACCGATCAGGGTGATCACGGTGCCGGTGACCACCGGCGGGAAGAAGCGGATCGCCTTGCAGAAGATCGGCGCGGCCAGGAAGCCGAGGACACCCGCCACGATCACCGCGCCGAAGATGATCGGCAGGGCGTCGGACTTGTCCTTGGTGGAGGCGACGATCGCCGTCATGGGGGCGACACCGGCGAAGGTGACGCCGTTGACGAAGGGGAGCCGGGCGCCGATCTTCCAGATGCCGAGGGTCTGCAGGAAGGTGGCGAGACCGGCCGTGAACAGGCAGGCCCCGGTGAGGAAGGTCAGTTCGGTGCCGGACAGGCCGACGGCCGCGCCGACGATCAGGGGCGGGGCGACCACACCCGCGTACATGGCGGCCACATGCTGCAGGCCGCTGGTCGCCATCTTCAGGATGGGCAGTTTCTCGTCCACGGGATGAATGGTGGACTCGGCTGGCTGTCGTGCCTCGTCACGGGGCGTGGGGTGAGCGGTCACGGCGGCTCCTCCGGTCGGTTGAACACGTCGTCTTCGACGTGGGTGTCAAGGAGGTGGTGCGTGGTCGTGCGGGACCGGGGACGGGCCCTCGGTGAGGCCCGCGGGGCGAACGGAGACCGTTCCGGGGCGCGTGTCCAAGCGCGCCCCGGAGCCGGCCCGCCGCGGACCCCGCTCGGGTCCACGGCTACCGGCCGGGAGCCGTCCCTCCCGGCCGGAGTTCCTCAGTCGGTCAGCTCTGCGCGGTGATCCGCGCCAGCCGCTGTGCTTCGGCCCGCGTGGAACGGGCGATCGCCTCCTCGTCGGCGGTCAGCAACCGGCCGTCCTCGACGATCTGCCGCCCGTCCACGAAGGAGGCGGTGACCGGTGCCGCCGCGCCGAGGACCAGCGCGGTCACCGGGTCGGCGATCGAGGCGTGGGCCAGCGTGTCCATCCTCCACAGCACCAGGTCGGCCAGCTTGCCTGGCTCCAGCGAGCCGATCTGGCCGGCCCGGCCGAGCACCCGGGCGCCGCCGTAGGTGCCCAGGCGCAGCGCCTGGCGGGCGTTCAGGGCCGCCTCGCGGTGTGCGCCGAGGCGGTTGATCAGCAGGGCGTTGCGCAGTTCGGTGTGGAGTTCGCCGGACTCGTTGGAGGCGGTCCCGTCGACACCGAGGCCGACCGGGACGCCGGCCGCCAGCATGTCGGGGACCCGGGCGATTCCGGCCGCCAGGCGGGCGTTGGAGGAGGGGCAGTGCGCCACACCGGTCTTCGTACGGGCGAAGGCGGCGATGTCGGAGTCGTTCATGTGGACGCAGTGCGCCATCCACACGTCCTCGCCCAGCCAGCCCGTGGACTCGAAGTAGTCGGTGGGGCCCATGCCGAACAACTCGTGGCAGAACTTCTCCTCCTCGACCGTCTCCGAGCCGTGGGTGTGCAGCCGTACGCCGAGCCGACGGGCCAACTGCGCGGCCTGCTGGAGCAGTTCGGTGGAGACGGAGAACGGGGAGCAGGGGGCGACGGCGACCTGCGTCATGGCGTCGAAGGAGGCGTCGTGGTGCCGCCGGACGGTCTCCTCGGTGGCGTCGAGCGCGCCCTGGAGCGTCTCCACGGCGAAGTCCGGCGGCAGTCCGCCGTCCTTCTCGCCGCGGTCCATCGACCCGCGGGCCAGGGTGAACCGCACGCCCATCTCGCGGGCCGCCCGGATGATCGCGCCGGACAGGTCTCCGGAGCCGTGCGGGAAGACGTAGTGGTGGTCCATGGCGGTGGTGACGCCGCCGCGGGCCATCATCGCCAGCGACCCCTGGGCCGCCGCGTACACCATCTCCTCGTCGATGCGCGCCCACGTCGGGTAGAGCGCTACGAGCCAGTCGAACAGATTGTGGTCGGTGGCCAGGCCCCGGGTGATCCACTGGTAGAAGTGGTGGTGGGTGTTGACCAGACCGGGCGTGGCCAGATGGCCGCTCGCGTCGATCCGGCGCACCACGTCCTTCAGCCCGTCGGGGGCCTTGCCCGCGCCGACCGACTCGATCCGGTTGCCGGCGAGGACGAGGTGTCCGGAGGCGTACTCGGTGTCGTCCGCGTCCACGGTCGCGATCGCGCAGTTCTCGATGACGATGCGCTGGGCTGCCGATGGTGCCATTGCGCTTCCTTGTCGTTGGTGGCGGCCCGTGGACGTGGGGCGTCCACGGGGAGGGCACGGCAGGACCCTAGGAGGATTTGAGTGCCGGAGCGGTGCTGCTCCGGGTGCCGAGGTGGTGGAAGAACAGGTTGAGCATGACGGCGACGATGGCGCCGGCGCTGATTCCGGAGCCGAGGACGGTCTGCGCCCAGGCGGGGAACTGGGTGTAGAAGGTGGGCGCGGCCAGCGGGATGATGCCGGCGCCGAGGGCCACGGCGACCAGGATGATGTTGGAGCTGTCGTCCAGTCCGGCCTCGGACAGGGTGCGGATGCCGCTGACGGCGATCGAGCCGAACAGCACGATGCCCGCGCCGCCGAGGACCGGCATGGGGACCAGGGAGACGACCGCGCCGAGGACCGGGAAGGCGCCGAGGACCAGCAGGGCGGAGCCGGCGACGGCGACGACGTAGCGGCTGCGTACCCGGGTCAGTGAGACGACGCCGACGTTCTGAGCGAAGGCGGAGGTGGGGAAGCCGCCGAAGACGGGGCCGAGCAGGGTGGCGAGGCCGTCGGTGCGCAGGCCGCGGGTGATGGTCCGGGCGTCGGCGCGGCGGTCGCAGATCTCGCCGAGGGCGAGCATGCCGGCGCTGGACTCGGTCATCAGCACCAGCATCACGATGCACAGCGACAGGATGGCCGCGGGCTGGAAGACGGGGGCGCCGAAGGCGAAGGGGGTGGGCAGCGCGGCGACCGGGGCGGACGCGAGGCCGCGGAAGTCGGCCATGCCGAACGGGAGGGCGGCCAGGGTGCCGATGAGCAGTCCGAACAGCAGGGCGACCTGCTTGACGAAGCCCTTGCCGAAGCGCTGGGTCAGCAGGATGACCGCGAGGGTGAACGCGGCGAGGGCGAGGTTCCTCATGGAGCCGAAGCCGGCGGCGGTCTTGTCACCGCCCTGCGCCCAGCCGACGGGCACGGGCATCAGGGTGACCCCGATGAGGGTGATCACCACGCCGGTGACCAGTGGCGGGAAGAACTTCAGCAGCCGTCCGAAGAACGGGCCGACGGCCAGGCAGAAGGCGCCGGCGACCATCACCGCGCCGTAGATCGCGGGGAGTTGGTGGCCCTTGGCGTTGTTCTCGGCGATGGCGAGGATGGGGGCGATACCGGCCGAGGAGGCGGCGTTCACGAACGGCAGGCGGTTGCCCACGAGTTGCCTGACGCCGATGGTCTGGAGGATCGTCGCGACGCCGGCGATCAGCAGGCTGGCGGCGATGAGCCGGGTGCGGCCCGCGATGTCGAGTCCGCAGGCCTGGCCGATGATGAGCGGAGGGGTGACAACGCCCGCGTACATGGCGGCGATGTGCTGGAGTGCGGCGGGGACGAGCCGCGAGGGGTGGAGTTTCTCGTCGACCGGGTGCACGGACGTGACGGCGTCCTCGGTGTGCACCGGCGGGGTGGAACACGGGCCTTCGACGGGCCCTTGAGCAGGCAGTGCCATTTCGTTCCCTCCGGTGTGGCGCGCCACCGGTCCGGAGCGGGTCCGGTGGCGCGCGTCCCGCGTCAGAGGTTGGTCATGTCGACCGGGATCCGTGCCTCGCAGCCGTCCCGGAGCACGGTGGCCTCGATCAGCCCGTAGGGCCGGTCGGCGGCGAAGTAGACTTCGCGGTCGTTCTTCAGCCCGAACGGCTCCAGGTCCACCAGGAAGTGGTGCTTGTTCGGGAGGGAGAAGCGGACCTCGTCGATCTCGCTGCGGTTGTTGATGATGCGGGCGCCCATCTGGTACAGCGTTTGCTGGAGCGACAGGGAGTACGTCTCGGCGAACGCCTGGAGCATGTGCTTCTTCACCTGCTCGTAGGACTTCTCCCAGTTCGGCGCCTTCTGCTCGTCGTCGGTCCAGTTGAACCGCCAGCGGGCGGAGACGTCCGTGGCCAGGATGCGGTCGTAGTCCTCCTTGAGGGTGGTGTACTTGTCCTTGACGAAGCCCCAGAACTCGGAGTTGGTCGAGTTCATCACGGTCAGGCCCTTGAGGCCGGAGACGATCTCCCAGTTCTCACCGTCGAAGGTGATCTGAGTGAGCCGGGTCTCCTGGCCCTTGCGGACGAAGGAGTGCTGGACCTCGTCGGCGCCGATGAACTTGGAGTTGGCGTCGGAGGTCCCGATCCGCTCCCAGGCGTACTCCTCGATGCGGATGCGGGCCCGGTGGATGGAGTCCTGCGAGGTGACGAAGTGGCGGGCGAGGTGGATGCCGAACTGCTCGGCCGACTCGATGCCGTGCTCCTTGGCGAACGCGAACACCGTGTTCTTGGTGGTGTCGGTCGTCAGGACGTTGGCGTTGGAGCCGGAGTAGTGGACGTCCTCCATGTCGCCGGAGAGGGCGATGGAGACGTTGAGGTCCTTGATGTGGTGGGTGGCGCCGTCCCGCGTGATCCTGACGACTCGGTTCTCGGCCTTGCCGTACTGGTTCTGTCCCAGAACCACAGGGCGGGCAGGGCGGGAATTGGTGGTCATGTGTAGCTAGCTCCCTCGGTAAACGGAGTAGCCGAACGGGTTGAGCAGCAGCGGTACGTGGTAGTGCTCGCCCGGTACGACGGCGAAGGTGATCGCCACTTCCGGGAAGAACACGGACCGTGCACCGCTGTCCCGATTCGCGGGGGCGTCCTGCTGCGCATCGGCTTGCTTCTCGGCGAAGTACGGCTCCACGGCGAACTCGAGCCGTACGTGGGTGGTCCCCTCCGGCGGCGCCGGAAGGTCCTTGCACCGCCCGTCGGCGTCGGTCGAGGATCCGCCGAGCGCCTGCCAGTCTCCCCCCTGCCCGTAATGGGCGGCTCGGCCCGAACGGGCCAGGATGTGGACGGCGACGCCCTGGGCGGGGCGGCCGGCGGAGGTGTCCAGGATGTGCGTGGACACGGAGGCGGTGGTCTCGGTGCTCATGGTTTCCTCTTCGGGCGTCTTCTCAGGCGTCTGCGAGCAGTCGGGCGAGCCGGATGCGGTTGATCTTCCCCAGTTCGCTGCGGACGATCTCGCGTTCCTGCTCCGGCGCGTTGCCGATCCGCTCCTTGAGCGCGTCGCGCATCTGCTCGCCGGTCCGGCCGGTGGCGCAGATGAGGAAGACGTGGCCGAACTTGTCCTGGTAGGCCAGGTTGAGGTCGAGCATCTCGGCCTTGAGTTCCTCGGAGGCGCCGGCCATACCGCGCTGTTCGCGCGCCGAGGCCGGGTCGCCGGGCTTGGGACGGCCTATCGGCGGGTGGCCGGCCATCGCCTCCCCGAGGTCCGCGGGGGTCAGCTCCGCCATGGCGGCGTCGCTCGCGGCTTCGAGGTCGTCGGGGGTCTCGCAGGGCCGGGCCGCCAGCAGCCGCTCGGCCCACGCCGTGCTGGCGCACGCCTCCAGAAGGGCGGTTCGGGCCGCGTCTTCGGGGAGGGCGTTGAATCGGGCGAGGCCCGGTGGCGTTGAGGTCGAAGTCACGGGAGCCTCCGTGGGCTGTTGACGGCCTTCGCGTTGAACGGGCTGCGGATAGCTAACGCCCTGACGAACATCGCGTCAACAGTTTGTTGAAAATTCCGGGACGCCGGGCCCGGCGGCGGCTCAGCCCTGCTTGTCGCGGTTGAGGTAGTTGTAGACGGTGAAGCGGCTGACGCCCAGCGCGCTCGCCACGGTCTCCACTCCGTGCCGGACGGAGAAGGCGCCGCGCGCCTCCAACACCCGCACGACCTCCTGCTTGGCCTTGCGGTCCAGGTCCGCGAGCGGCATGCCCTGCCTGCGCTCCATGGCGGCCAGGATGTGGTCCAGCGAGTCGGCGAGCTGCGGCAGGCGTACGGCGACGGCGACGGCGCCCTCCCAGGAGAGCACGACGTCGTCGGGGCCGGCCTCGTCGGGCGGGAGCATCCGGCCGCCGATCGCGTCGACCAGCGGCTTCAGGGCCGCGATGAAGGGCTCCTCCCCGATCACCTGACACCCTCCCCGATCACGGTGACCTGAAGGGAGATCCGGGTGGCGCCGGCCCCGAGGGTCCTGCGCAGCAGGGCGTCCACGGCGTCCAGGACGGCGTCGGCACCCCCCTCGGCCGTGTTGCCGAACGGGCCGACGTCCACGGCGTCCAGTTCGGCGGCCTCGACGACCTCCCGCGCCACCACCGCGTGCGCGGGGGCCTCGTCCAGGTCGAAGGGTTCGGTCGTGAACTCCACTCTCAATCGCACGCGCACAACCTAACGCGCGGGCCACTTTCGGGGCAGTCCCGGCGACCGGGATCCACACAGGAGCCCACACCCTCTTGACAAGCCGCGACACCCCCGGCAGTCTTCCATTACGCAGAAACAAACTTCCGCTATACGGAATACGGCGACAACGGAAGGGAGCGCGGCCCTGATGGGATTCGCAGACCAGCGCTTCAACGTCAACCTGTCGATCCTCTTCACGGAACTCCCGCTCCTGGAGCGGCCGGCGGCCGCCGCCGCGGCCGGCTTCACCGCGGTCGAACTGTGGTGGCCGTGGATCGACTCCCCCACCCCGGAGCGTTCCGAGACCGATGCCCTCAAGAAGGCGATCGAGGACGCGGGCGTACAACTCACCGGCCTGAACTTCTACGCGGGCAAGCTCCCGGGCCCCGACCGCGGCGCACTGTCCGTCCCCGGTGAGGAGTCGGAGAGGTTCCGCGCCAACATCGACGTGGCCGCGGACCTCGCCCGGTCCCTCGGCTGCACGGCCCTGAACGCCCTGTACGGCAACCGGGTCGAGGGTGTGGACCCGGCCGAGCAGGACGCGCTCGCGCTGGACAACCTGGTCCTCGCGGCCCGGGCCGCCGACCGGATCGGCGCGATCCTGCTGATCGAGGCGCTGAACAAGCCGGAGTCACCGCTGTACCCGCTGGTGAGCGCGCCCGCCGCCGTCGAGGTGGTGGACAAGGTGAACGCGGCGTCGGGCCTCGGCAACGCCAGGTTCCTGATGGACCTGTACCACCTGTCCATGAACGGCGAGGACCTGCCGTCGGTGATCGAGCGGTACGCCGCGCGGACCGGCCACGTCCAGATCGCCGACAACCCCGGCCGCGGCGCGCCCGGCACGGGCTCGCTCCCGCTGGAGGACCTCCTCGACCAGCTGGGGAAGGCCGGTTACGACGGCTGGGTCGGCCTGGAGTACAAGCCGGGCGACAGGCCGAGTGCCGAGGCCTTCGCGTGGCTGCCGGCCGGGGCCCGAGCGGCCCGCTGACCAGCCCGGGCACCTTCCAGGGCCCCGACTCCCAGACGCAGCACAGAAGTTAGAGAGGCACCCGCACATGACCACCACCCTCCCCAAGGTTGCCTGGGTCGGCCTCGGCATCATGGGCTCCCCCATGTCCGAGAACCTGATCAAGGCGGGCTACGACGTCACCGGCTACACGCTGGAGCAGGCGAAGCTGGACCGGCTGGCCGCCGCGGGCGGCACCGCGGCGGGCTCGATCGCCGAGGCGGTCCGGGACGCCGACGTGATCATCACGATGGTGCCCGCGTCGCCGCAGGTCGAGGCCATCGCGTACGGCCCGGACGGCATCCTGGAGAACGCGCGCTCCGGCGCGCTGCTGATCGACATGTCCTCGATCACCCCGCAGACCTCGATCGACCTGGCCGCCGCCGCCAAGGACAAGGGCATCCGCGTCCTGGACGCCCCCGTCTCCGGCGGTGAGGCAGGCGCCGTCGAGGCGGTGCTGTCGATCATGGTCGGCGGCGAGCAGGCCGACTTCGAGACGGCCAAGCCGCTCTTCGACGTCCTGGGCAAGACCATCGTGCTGTGCGGCCCGCACGGCTCCGGCCAGACCGTGAAGGCCGCCAACCAGCTGATCGTCGCCGTGAACATCCAGGCGTGCGCCGAGGCCGTGGTCTTCCTGGAGAAGTCGGGCGTGGACCTGAAGGCGGCGCTGGACGTCCTCAACGGCGGCCTGGCCGGCTCGACCGTGCTGACGCGGAAGAAGGACAACTTCCTCCAGCGGGACTTCAAGCCGGGCTTCCGCATCGACCTGCACCACAAGGACATGGGCATCGTGACGGACGCGGCCCGCACCGTCGGTGCCGCCCTGCCCGTCGGCGCGGTGGTCGCCCAGCTGGTGGCCTCCCTGCGCGCACAGGGCGACGGCGGCCTGGACCACTCGGCCCTGCTGCGGGCCGTGGAGCGCCTGTCGGGCGCCCAGGTCTGACGGACCCCAGACCTCCGGACGGCGCCGCCGCCGACACCAGTCATGTCGCGCCCAGGCGGCGGCGCCGTCCGGATCCACCACCTCTTGTTCAACAAACTGTTGACGCGCCGATCACACCGATCCTAGGCTCCACGCCAGCGGAAACTCCACGAAGCGGAAACGTATTTCCGCTGCTCCTCTGTACGGAAGGTCCCTGATGTCGAAGCGCGTCCTCACGACCGAGTCCGGCGCCCCGGTCGCCGACAACCAGAACTCCGCCTCCGCCGGTATCGGCGGCCCCCTCCTCCTCCAGGACCAGCACCTGCTGGAGAAGCTGGCGCGCTTCAACCGCGAGCGCATCCCGGAGCGCGTGGTGCACGCCCGCGGCTCCGGCGCCCACGGCCACTTCGAGGTGACCGACGACGTCACCGGCTACACCCACGCCGACTTCCTGAGCACGGTCGGCAAGCGCACCGAGGTGTTCGCGCGCTTCTCCACGGTGGCGGACTCCCTCGGCGGCGCGGACGCGGTGCGCGACCCGCGCGGTTTCGCGGTGAAGTTCTACACCGAGGAGGGCAACTACGACCTCGTCGGCAACAACACGCCAGTGTTCTTCGTCAAGGACCCGGTGAAGTTCCCCGACTTCATCCACTCGCAGAAGCGCGACCCGTTCACGGGCCGTCAGGAGCCGGACAACGTCTGGGACTTCTGGGCACACTCGCCCGAGGCCACGCACCAGGTGACCTGGCTGATGGGCGACCGCGGCATCCCTGCCTCGTACCGCCACATGAACGGCTACGGCTCGCACACCTACCAGTGGACGAACGCCGACGGCGAGGCCTTCTTCGTCAAGTACCACTTCAAGACCAACCAGGGCATCCGCTGCCTGTCCACCGAGCAGGCGCAGGAGATCGCGGGCACGGACCCGGCCTCCCACCAGACGGACCTGCTCCAGGCGATCGAGCGCGGGGTGCACCCGTCCTGGACGCTGTACGTCCAGATCATGCCGGCGGCCGAGGCGGCCGACTACCGCTTCAACCCCTTCGACGTGACCAAGGTCTGGCAGCACAAGGACTACCCGCTGCGGCGGGTGGGCCGGCTGGTCCTGGACCGCAACCCGGACAACGTGTTCGCCGAGGTCGAGCAGGCCGCGTTCTCCCCGAACAACTTCGTGCCGGGCGTCGGCCCGTCGCCGGACAAGATGCTCCAGGGGCGGCTGTTCGCCTACGCCGACGCCCACCGCTACCGCCTGGGCGTCAACCACACCCAGCTCGCGGTGAACGCCCCGAAGGCCGTGCCCGGTGGCGCGGACAACTACGGCCGTGACGGCCTCATGGCGTCCAACTCCCAGGGCCGGTACGCCAAGAACTACGAGCCGAACTCCTACGACGGACCCGTCGAGACCGGCCGTCCGCTGTCGGCCCCGCTGGCGGTGACGGGCCACACGGGCACCCACGCGGCGCCCCCGCACACCAAGGACGACGACTTCTTCCAGGCCGGCGAGCTGTACCGGCTGATGTCCGAGGAGGAGAAGCGGCGTCTGGTCGCGAACATCGCCGGCGGCCTCTCGCAGGTCTCCCGCGACGACGTGATCGAGAAGAACCTCGCGCACTTCCACGCCGCCGACCCGGACTACGGCAGGCGCGTGGAGGAGGCGGTACCCGCCCTGCGCGAGGAGTGACACCAAGAGCCGCGTACGGGGTCCGCCGGGAGGTCATGCCCCGGACCCCGTACGCATACGGCCCGCCCGGGCCGTCGGACGACCCGGATGAGGGGTGGCCGTCCGATGGCCGTGCGGGCGCGTGGACCGCGGCGGCGTGCGAGCCAGTGCGGTGGTGAAGGCGACGGAGCGTTCTCCCGACCGGAGGGAGGGCGTCCCGGAGCCGTCGCACCCGCCGCGGTCCCTGCCACCCGCCTCGCGCAGAACGGTTCTGCCGCGAGGCCCCCGATCCCGTCCGGCGGCGCGAATGTCCTGTCGCGCCCAGTCTCGCGCCGTCGGACGGCAACCAAGCGGACCGGAGGAGGAGCGCCGGACCCCGGTCGGAACCCGGGTCCGGCGCTCCTCGTCGTCCACCCGGTCCCCTCCACCCGGTCCCGGTGTCCCCGGGGTGCGGACCGGGGACCGGCGCAGGAGGCTGAGGACCAGGAGGCTGAGGACATGGACAACCCCACGAAGTATCCGCACATCGTGGTGCACGCACCGGCCCTGGACGGCTCCCGGCGGGTGACCGAGGGCGACGTGACCCTCGGACTCGCGTCCCACCTGGACGACGTGATCGAAATCCTCCGACTGGCCGACCTGGACCGCGTAGAGGTGGAGGAGAGCGACCTCATCGAATGGCAGGGCGGCGGCCCCGAGGCCTGGCCGGGCCTACCGGAAAACGACGACACCTGAACGCGCGGAGCAGCCGGACCGCCGGACGGCCGGACGGGCCGGAGGACGAGCGGCCGGGGTGTCTACCGCAGTGGGCGTACCGCGGGTACGGCTTGCTCAAATCATGCTCTGAAGTAGGGGCGGCAGGTATCGGGTAGGCCCGGGTGCGGGCACGTTCTCCTCGACGGGGCCCGCCGGTACGGGGGCGGCGGGGCCCCGTGTTCCGGCCGCTGGGGGTGCCATGGACAGTGACGCAACGAACCGGCTCGCGCCGCACGAGATCGCGTTTCTACGGGGCGGCCGCCGCGCCGCCGTCACGGTCGCCGTGCTCGCTCTGCAGGCGCGGGGAGCCGTCAAACCCGGACGCGGCGGCACGATGCGCGCCACGGGGCCGGCCCACGGCGCGGGGGCGGATCTCCCCTCCCTGCCCCACCTGACGAAGACCGTGCACGCCGCTCTCTACCGCCCCGCGGGCATGCGGCAGTTGCTGGACCGGGAGCCCGTCGCCCTCGCGCTGATCGACCTGCGCTACGAACTCACCGTCGCCGGGCTGCTGCGCGTCTTCCCGCCCGGGCGCACCCGGGCCGGCCGGCGGACCCTGCGGGACCTGCGGAACCGGCATCCGCTGCCCGCGAACGGAAGGGGCCTGTCGTTCGACGACCGGCTGCTGGCCGTGGCCCTGTACGGGGACCGGGCGCTGACCCGGCTCGTGCCGCGCTTCGCGCGGGAGGCAGGACTCCTCGGGCGGGGCGGGACGACCGAACGGGAGCTGCGGCAGTCCTGGGGCGGCGGCGGCTCGGGCGGCTTCAGCTGCGCCTCCGTGTGACGGTACCGAGGTACGCCGGAACAGCATGGGGACAGCACGAAAGGGACGGCCCCCTGCGGGCGGGCCGCCCCCTTCGATCGGCGTCCGTGCCTCAGACCTTCAGCGTCCTGATGGAGGTCGGGGCGTGGCCGGGCTCCGTGGCCACTTCCTCGAACTCGACGACGTTGCCGATGTCGTTGGTGCCCGACATCGAGATGTTGGTGACGCGCTCCAGGATCGCCTCGACGACGACCGGCACCCGGTGCTCGGCGGCGAGCTTCTTGGCCTCCTCGAGGGCGGCGCCGAGCTCATTGGGGTCGGTCACCCGGATCGCCTTGCAGCCCAGGCCCTCGGCGACCTTGACGTGGTCGACGCCGTAGACGCCCAGCTCGGGCGAGTTGATGTTCTCGAACTCCAGGTTGACCTGGAAGTCGATGTCGAAGGCCCGCTGCGCCTGGCGGATCAGGCCCAGGTAGGAGTTGTTGACCAGCACATGGACGTAGGGGATCTTGTGCTGCGCGCCGACCGCCAGCTCCTCGATCATGAACTGGAAGTCGTAGTCGCCGGAGAGTGCGACGACGGACGCCTCCGGGTCGGCCTTGGCGACACCGAGCGCGGCCGGGATGGTCCAGCCGAGCGGCCCGGCCTGGCCGCAGTTGATCCAGTGCCGCGGCTTGAAGACGTGCAGCATCTGGGCGCCGGCGATCTGCGAGAGGCCGATGGTGGAGACGTACCGGGTCTCCGGGCCGAAGGCCTTGTTCATCTCCTCGTAGACGCGCTGCGGCTTGATCGGGATGTCGTCGAAGTGCGTACGGCGCTGCAGCTTCGCCCGCTTCTCCTGCGCGGCGGCGGCCCAGGCTGAGCGGTCGGGCAGCCGTCCGGCCGCCTTCAGCTCCCGCGCCACCTCGACGAACAGCTCCAACGCGGCCTTGGCGTCGGAGGCGATGCCGTAGTCCGGGGCGAAGATCTTGCCGATCTGGGTGGGCTCGATGTCGACGTGGACGAACTTCCGGCCGGCCGTGTAGACGTCCAGCTTGCCGGTGTGGCGGTTGGCCCAGCGGTTGCCGATGCCGAGGACGAAGTCGGACTCCAGGAAGGTCGCGTTGCCGTAGCGGTGCGAGGTCTGGAGGCCGACCATGCCCGCGTTCAGCTCGTGGTCGTCGGGCAGGACGCCCCAGCCCATCAGGGTCGGGACGACCGGAGTGCCCGTCAGCTCGGCGAATTCCACGAGGAGTTCGTCCGCGTCGGCGTTGATGACACCGCCGCCCGCGACGATCAGCGGCCGCTCGGACTCGTTGAGCAGCGCGATCGCCTTCTCGACCTGGGCGCGGGTCGCGGCCGGCTTGTAGACGGGCAGCGGCTCGTACGTCTCCGGGTCGAACTCGATCTCGGTGAGCTGGACGTCGATCGGCAGGTCGATCAGGACCGGGCCGGGACGGCCGGAGCGCATCAGGTGGAAGGCCTGCTGGAAAACGCCGGGGACCTGTGCGGCCTCCAGGACGGTGACGGCCATCTTGGTCACCGGCTTGGCGATGGAGGCGATGTCGACGGCCTGGAAGTCCTCCTTGTGGATCACGGCGGTGGGGGCCTGGCCCGTGATGCACAGGATCGGGATGGAGTCCCCGGTGGCCGAGTACAGGCCGGTGATCATGTCGGTGCCGGCGGGGCCGGAAGTGCCGATGCAGACGCCGATGTTGCCCGCGTGGGTCCTCGTGTATCCCTCGGCCATGTGCGAGGCGCCCTCCACATGGCGGGCGAGGGTGTGGTTGATACCGCCGGACGCCTTGAGCGCCGCGTAGAAGGGGTTGATCGCGGCGCCCGGCACACCGAACGCGGCGGTGACGCCCTCGCGCTTGAGGATCTCAACTGCCGCACGGGCAGCGGTCATACGAGCCATCGAGTTCTCCTGCTTCGGCTGTCTTCGGCTGTCGGATTCGCACGCCCGTCGCGCCCCGCGGTTGTGGTTCTTCCGTATAGCGGAAATTACTTTCTACGATCTGGAAGCAATGTAAGTGCGGCCCGCAAAGTGCGTCAAGAGTGGGCAAGGGGCGGCCTCGGGTGGCGGAAACCCCGGGCAGGCGGGGGTTCGGCGGAGCCCCACGAGACGCCCCCCGACCGCCACCCCCGGCGCGACGCCCCCGAATGAGCCACGCCCGGGAGCACCCCGCCGCGCCGTCCGACCTTCCGCCGCGCACACGTGCGTACGGCTCCGCCCCGGCCGCGCGCCTGCGCGACCGGGGCGGAGCCGCCGGCTGTGACGTTCGAGACGGCCGTCTGCTGGACGGCTGTCTATTCGTGGCCCGGACCTGGCCGAGCGGAGTCGTTCGAGGTCATTCCGGGTTTGGTGTGGAGGACCTCGCGAGCCTGCTCGGCAGCGCGGGTGATGCTCTCGCTGATGAAGTCGAGAAAGCGGGCGATGTTCTCCAGGCGGGTGGCCGCCGGGGTGTGGGGGCCGAGGACGGTGACGCCTTGGCGTGCGGTCTCGACGAGCTGGTCGTTGGATCGAGCGCTGGCGATCGTCGCCTGGTAGAAGAGTTCGTCGTCGACGATGTAGCGGTCGCGGCGGCGTTCGTCGCGTTCTCGGCGGACGAGGCTCTGACTCTCCAGGAAGGCGATCGCCTTGGAGATGGACGCCGGGCTGACCTGGAGGCGCTGGGCGAGCTGGGACGCGGTGAGACTGCCGGCGTCGGTGGTGAACAGGCAGGTCAGCACCCGGGCCGTCATCCTGGGCAGGCCCGAGGCCATGAGGACGGTGGTGAGCGTTTCCTCGTACTCGGCCACGGCCCCGGCGTCGCGTCCGTGCGGCTGGGGGACCGACTCCGGCCCACGGGACGGGGCGGGCCCGCGCCGGCGAGCGCGGCGTTCGGTGGCGCGGTGGGCCAGGTCGGCACGGTAGGCGGTGGGGCCGCCGTTGCGCATCACCTCACGCGTGACCGTCGAGGTCGGACGGTCGAGGCGGCGGGCGATCTCGGCGTAGGGGAGGCTGTCGGCCAGCCCCAGCGCGATCTGCCGGCGTTCCTGCTGGGTGAGCCTGCCTCCCGGCATCGCGATCTCCTTGGTGATCCTTCGTGGCGGTCCCCGCCCTCACCCTCACCCTAGCGTTCACTCATCGCCCATTGCAACGACCAGGGCAGCCGCCGTTGCGTTACCGGCGAGACCGTTGCAACAGTTTCCAGGCTCCTGCCTGCACAGATGCCGATTCTGTGCAACGAATACGTTGATGGTTTTTGAAAAGCAACGTAGCGTTTCTGACATCGGAAACAACGAGCGAGCACGGGAGAGCATGATGCAGAAGTTCGACACCCCCGCCCCGATCTCCGCCGTCCTGGACATCCCCGCCGGACGCGTCCAGTTCATCGCCGCCGACCGCGCCGACACCACCGTCGAGGTCCTGCCCGCCAACCCCTCCAAGAAGCGCGACGTCCAGACCGCCGAGCAGACCACCGTCGCCTACACCGACGGCGTCCTGCGGGTCCACACCCCCGAGCCCAAGAACCAGGTCTTCGGCCCGTCCGGATCCCTGGAGGTCACCGTCCAACTGCCCGCCGGCTCCCGCGTCGAGGGCAAGGCCGCCGGTTCCGAGCTCCGCGGCGTCGGCCGTCTCGGTGACGTCGTCTTCGAAGGCGCGTACCGCCAGATCAAGATCGACGAGGCCGCGAGCGTCCGCATCACCGCGATCGACGGCGATGTCGAGGTCGGCCGGCTCGGCGGCCCCGCGGAGATCAGCACCGCGAGGGGCGACATCCGGATCACCGAGGCCGTGCGCGGCACGGTCGTGCTCCGCACCCAGTCCGGCGACATCTCGGTCGCCGCCGCCCGCGGCGTCTCGGCCGCGTTGGACGCCGGCACCGGCTACGGCCGCGTCAGCAACTCCCTCAAGAACGACGGCACCGTCGAACTCGACATCCGCGCCACCACCTCACAGGGCGACATCACCGCCCGCAGCCTCTGAAGGAGCGGAGCCAGGACCATCCAGCCCGGCCCGAGGCGATCGAGAGCCTGCAGATCGAGGCGTTCGGCGGGCTGTTCCTTCCAGGCCGCCGTCCTGGATGTCGATGGCGAGGGCACCCCGCAGCCGGTGAACCGCACGGCCGGCGCCCCGCGCACCACAGGTGCCCGAGGCGCCGGCCGTCCGCTCACAGGGCGTACTTCTCGCGGAGTTCGATCTTGCGCACCTTCCCGGAGACGGTCATCGGGAAGGAGTCCAGGACCCGCAGCAGGCTGGGGATCTTGTAGTGGGCCAGCCGGCCCTCGCAGAAGGCCCGCAGGTCCTCCAGGGTCAGCGGATCGGCCGCGTCCACCGGGATGACGCAGGCCAGCACCTCCTCGCCGTACTTCTCGTGCGGCACGCCGACCACCTGGACATCGCGGATCTTCGGGTGGCCGTAGAGGAACTCCTCGATCTCGCGCGGGTAGATGTTCTCGCCGCCGCGGATGATCATGTCCTTGATCCGGCCGACGATCTCGACGTACCCGTCCTCGCGCATCACCGCCAGGTCGCCGGTGTGCATCCAGCGGCCCGGGTCGACGGCCTCGGCGGTCTTCTCGGGCTCGTTCCAGTAGCCGAGCATCACGCTGTAGCCGCGGGTGCACAACTCGCCTGCCGTGCCGCGGGGTTGGGTGACTCCGGTGGCCGGGTCGACGACCTTGACCTCCAGGTGCGGCAGTACGCGGCCGACCGTGCCGGTGCGGTGTTCGAGGTCGTCGTCCATCCGGGTCTGCAGGGAGACCGGCGAGGTCTCGGTCATGCCGTAGCAGATGGAGACCTCCTCCATGTGCATCTCGGCGACCACCCGCTTCATCACCTCCACCGGGCAGGGCGAGCCCGCCATGATGCCGGTGCGCAGGGAGGTGAGGTCGTACGACGCGAAGTCGGGGAGGTTCAGCTCGGCGATGAACATCGTGGGCACCCCGTACAGCGAGGTGCAGCGCTCCTGCTGCACGGCCTCCAGGGTGGCCTTCGGCTCGAAGGACGGCGCCGGGATGACCATGCACGCGCCGTGCGAGGTCGCCGCCAGGTTGCCCATCACCATGCCGAAGCAGTGGTAGTACGGCACGGGGATGCAGATCCGGTCCCGTTCGGTGTAGCCGACCGTACGGCCCACCCAGTAGCCGTTGTTGAGGATGTTGTGGTGGGAGAGGGTGGCGCCCTTGGGGAAGCCCGTGGTGCCCGAGGTGTACTGGATGTTGACGGGGTCGTCACAACTCAACCCAACCTGTATCGCTGTCAATTGTTCCACCGTCACATCGGCGCCGGCGGCCGTCAGCGCGTCCCACGACGGGTCACCGATGTAGACGGTCTCCCGCAACTCGGGGCACTTGACGCGAACTTGCTCGACCAGCGCCCGGTAGTCGGTGCTCCGGTGGGCCTGCGAGGCGACCAGCAGCGAGATGCCGGCCTGCCGGAGCACGTACTCCACCTCATGGGCCCGGTAGGCCGGGTTGATGTTCACCATGATCACGCCGATGCGCGCGGTGGCGTACTGGACGAGCACCCACTCGGGGCAGTTGACCGCCCAGATCCCGACCCGGTCGCCCTTGGACACGCCCTTGGCGAGCAGTCCGCGCGCCACCTCGTCGACGGCGGCGCCGAACTCGGCGTAGGTCCAGCGGCGTCCGGAGGACACGTCGACGAGAGCCTCGCGGTCGCCGAAGGCGGCGACCGCCCGGTCGAGGTTGGCGCCGATGGTGTCACCCAGCAGCGGGGTGCCGCTGGTTCCGTGGGCGTAGGACAGTTCAGTCGCCTGGAATTCGCTCACCGGAAGTCCTCCTCGCGGTACTCGTTCGCCGAGCCCTCGGCCGTGGCCTCGCGCAGCTCGATCCGGCGGATCTTGCCGGAGACGGTCTTGGGCAGTTCGCCGAACTCCAGGCGGCGGATGCGCTTGTAGGGGGCGAGCACCTCCCGGGAGTGCTCGAAGAGCACCTTCGCGGTGCCGGTGCCGGGCTCCCAGCCCTCGGCGAGGACGACGTACGCCTTCGGCACCGCCAGGCGCAGCGGGTCCGGCGCGGGCACGACCGCAGCCTCGGCCACCGCCTCGTGCTCCAGCAGGGCGCTCTCCAGCTCGAACGGGCTGATCTTGTAGTCGGAGGCCTTGAAGACGTCGTCGGACCGCCCGATGTACGTCAGGTATCCCTCCTCGTCCCTGGAGGCGACGTCTCCCGTCCGGTAGTAGCCGCCGGCCATCGCCTCCGCGGTGCGGTCCGGGTCGCCGTGGTAGCCGGTCATCAGGCCGACCGGGCGTGCGGACAGGTCGAGCGCGATCTCGCCCTCGGCGGCGCCGGGCGCGCCGGACACCGGGTCGAGCAGTTCGACGCGGTAGCCGGGGCTGGGCCGTCCCATGGAGCCGGTCTTCAGCGGCTGGCCGGGGCTGTTGGAGACCTGCACGGCGGTCTCGGTCTGCCCGAAGCCGTCCCGGATGGTCACGCCCCAGGCGCGCCGGACCTGCTCGATGACCTCGGGGTTCAGCGGCTCGCCCGCGGCCACGGCCGCGCGGGGCGGGGTCCGCATCTGGGTGAGGTCGGCCTGGATCAGCATGCGCCACACGGTCGGCGGGGCGCAGAAGGTGGTGACGCCCGCGCGGTCCATCTCGGCCATCAGGCGGGCGGCGTCGAAGCGGGTGTAGTTGTGGATGTAGACGGTCGCCTCGGCGTTCCACGGCGCGAACAGGTTCGACCAGGCGTGCTTGGCCCAGCCGGGCGAGGAGATGTTCAGGTGCACGTCCCCCGGCTTCAGGCCGATCCAGTACATGGTCGCCAGGTGCCCGACGGGGTACGAGACATGGGTGTGCTCCACCAGCTTGGGGCGGGCCGTGGTGCCCGAGGTGAAGTACAGCATCAGCGGGTCGTCGGCGAGGGTGGGCCCGTCCGGGACGAACGCGGCGGGGGCGGCGTACGCGTCCTCGTAGGGCTCCCAGCCCTCCTCCGGCAGACCGCCGACCGAGATACGGGTGTAGGCGCCGGGGACGTCGGCGAACTTGGCGGTGTCGGCGGCGCGTGCGATCACCTGCTTGACCCGGCCGCGTTCGACGCGGTCGGTCAGGTCGGCGGGGCCCAGCAGCGGGGTGGCGGGGATGACGACCGCGCGCAGCTTCATCGCGGCGAGCGCGGTCTCCCACAACTCGGCCTGGTTGCCGAGCATGACGAGGATGCGGTCCCCGGCGGCGACACCTCGGTCGCGCAGCCAGTTCGCCGCGCGGCTGGAACGCTCGGACATCTCGGCGAAGGAGAGGCGGGTCTCGGTGCCGTCCTCCTCGACGATGTGCAGGGCGGTGCGGTCGTTCCCCTCGGCAACGGCGTCGAACCAGTCCAGTGCCCAGTTGAAGTGGGAGGGGCGGGGCCACTCGAAGCCGGCGTAGGCGGTGGCGTAGTCCTCACGGTGTTCCAGCAGGAAGTCCCGTGCCCTGCGGAAGCGCTCCGTCGCCGTCGTCATCTGTCCTCCTTGGTCCCGGACCATTGCCGGGCGGCTCTCTGCCATCGTGTAATCCGTGATGTGCGTCTCACTACCCCCGAACGGGGGTGTGGTGAGTGGGAAGGTCCATGACGGTCCACGGCGAAGGGGCGAGCGGGTGAGAGCGAATGCGTCCGGGGCGGCGGAGATCCGTGGTGCGCTGGTACGGCTGCGGCGTGCGACGGGCCTCCCGGTCGCCTTCGGGGGCCTGGTCGAGCCGGGCCGGCCGCGGGTGCGGATCAGCGAGCTGACCGGCACGACGACGCTCGCGCTCAGGGCGCTCGCGGTGAGCTCGGGCAACGGGCTCGGCGGCAAGGCGGTGGCGCTCGCCCGCCCGTGCGCGGTCACGGACTACTCGCTGTCCCCGCGGATCAGCCACGAGTACGACGTCCCGGTCGCCGCGGAGGGGCTGCGCTCGGTGCTGGCCGTGCCGGTGGTCGTACGGCGCCGGGTGCGCGGCGTGCTCTATGGCGCGCTGCGCACGGCCCAACCGCTGGGCGACCGGACGCTGAGCGCGGCCGTGGAGGCGGCGCGGGACGTGGAGCAGGCGCTGGTGGCGGAGGAACAGGCGCGGGACCTGCTGGCGGCGTCCCGTGCGGCGGCCGCCCCGGACCCCGCGGACGGGGTCGCCTGGGAGCAGGTCCGCGAGGCCCACGCGGCCCTGCGCGCCCTGGCCCCCCGGATCTCCGACCCCGGCCTGCGCGCCGAACTCCTGAACGCCTGCGGTCTGCTGACCACGGCGGCCACGCCGGTGGCGGGCGTGAGCCTGGCCCCCCGCGAGATCGACGTCCTGACCTGCGTCGCCGCCGGCGCGACCAACGCCGCCGCGGCGACCCGCCTGGGCCTGAGCCCGGAAACCGTCAAGAGCTACCTCCGCGCAGCCATGCGCAAACTGGGCGCCCACACCAGGGGCGAGGCAGTGGCAACGGCCCGCCGAGCGGGGGTACTGCCGTAGGGGCAGGGGGCCTTGACCCGCCACGGAAGCGGGCGCAGCCCGGTGAACGGGCACGGCCCGGAAACTCGGGCGCAGCCCGTGGGCGGGCTGCCGGCACCGGCCGGGGGCAGGCCTCTGGGGGACCGGCGGGGACACGCACCCCACACGGGTCCTCCTCCGGCCGAGGTCGAGCCCCCGGCACGCACCGGCGGGCCCGGCTTTCGTAGGGGGCCGGTGGCCGGGGCAGGAAGGCCGACGCGTGGAGTGTTGGTGGTGGTATGGCGGCGGTACCGTCGGAGGGATCTGCTCGTGGGGGCGTATTCATTCAGTGGTGCTTTGAATATGGGCCTGCTCCGGGCGCTGTTATTTCCCTCACCACCCCGGCTGTCCGAAATTCACGGGCGGGTTGCCTAGAATTTGGCCCGAACACGACACTCGAGGGGAGCGGTGACCGTGCGACGGGACTTCAAGGGCCCTGCGAGCTGCCGTTCCGAGCTGGTCATCGGCCAGGAGGAGCCGTCCGCGGCGGCGCGGGAGCAGCTCGCGCACGGTGGGAGTGTGCTGCTGCACGGGCCGGCCGGAATAGGAAAGTCGACGGTGCTGCGGGCATTGGCCGCGGAATATGCCCCGAACGCCCGCACCGTGTTGCGCTGCTCCGCCACCGAGTCCGAATCCCACCTGCCCTTCCTCGCCCTGGCCGACCTCTTCGGCCTGGTCCTGGACGAGGTGTCCGGCAAGCTGCCCGCCGCCCAGCACACCGCGCTGGAGTCGGCGCTCACCGGCCGCGGCGAGTCCACCCTCCAGCGCGACGGCCTCGCCCTGCGCCTGGCCGTGCTCTCCACGCTGCGCGCGCTCGCCGCGAAAGGCCCGGTCCTGATCGTCGCCGACGACCTCCAGTGGCTGGACTCGGCCAGCGCCGAACTGCTCGGCTTCGCCGCCCGGCGCCTCGGCGAGACACCCGTGCAGATGCTGTGCGCGGTGCGGACCGAGGAGGAGGAGTACCACCGCCACCTGCGCGCCTGCCCGCCCGACACCCTCTCCGTCCGACTTGGCCCGCTGACCCGCACCCAGGTCTCCGCCCTGCTCGGCCACCGCGGCTACGCCGGCCTGCCCCGCTCCACGGTCCGCGACATCCACCGCACCAGCGGCGGCAACCCCCTGTTCGCACTGGAGCTGGGCCGCGCCCTGGCCGAGAGCCCCACCCCGCCCCGGCCGGGCGAGCCGCTGCCGGTGCCGACCTCGCTGCGCGCCCTCGTCCTGAGCCGGCTGGAGATGCTGTCGGACGAGGCCCGGCGCACCCTGCTGGTGGCCAGTGCCGGCGCCCGCCCCACCCCCGCCCTGCTGCACGCGGCCGGCCGCGGCAACGCCGAGGCCGAGTGCGCGCAGGCCGCCGAACTGGGGCTGCTGGCCACCGAGCCGGAAGGTCCCGCCGTACGGTTCGCGCACCCGCTGATATCGGCCGCGCTGTACGCGGAGGCCCCCGCCCAGGAGCGGCGTGCCGCCCACGCCGCGCTGGCGACCGCCGCCCCCGACCCCATCGAGCGGGCCCGGCACCTGGCGCTGGCCACCACCGGCACCGACCCGGAGGTGGCCGCCCGGCTCGCCGAGGCCGCCGCGCTGGCGCGGGACCGCGGGGCGCCCTCGGTGGCCGCCTCGCTGGGCCTGCTCGCCGCCCGGCACACGCCGGCCGGCAGCGGGCCGGGCCCGGACGGCCGGCGGTTGCAGGCCGCCGAGGACGCCATCACGGCCGGCGAGGTCGACCTCGCCCGGGATCTCGCCCGCGAGGTGCTGACCCGGGCCACCGTGCCCGCCGAACGGGTCCGGGCCTGGATGGTGGTGATCGAGTCGGCCGGCCAGGCCCTCGGGGACGTGGACGCCGTCTTCCCGCAGGCGCTCGCCGACGCGGGCGACGACCCTCGGCTGCTCGCCCTGGTCCACTACCAGCTGGCCTGGCGCGGACTGGTCGTGGGGGGCGACTTCGCCGAGGCCCGCCAGGAGGCCGCACACGCCGCCGAACTGGCGGAGCGCGGCCGGGACCGGCGCACCGAGCTGATGGCACTCGCCTTCCAGGCCTCCACCGAGACCCTGATGGGGCATCCCAACGCCCCCGCCACCATCAAGCGGGCGCTGCGGGAGCCTCAGCACCCGTACGTCGCCTGCCATCACAACGGCGTCGGCTCGGCCCGCTACCGCTGGCTGCTGATGAGCGACCGGCTGGCCGAGGCCCGGGCGACCATCACCGCGCTGCTGCGCGAGGTCCGGCGGCGCGGCATGGTCGAGAGCGAGGTGCACTTCCTGCGCCTGCTCGCCGAGACCGAACTGCGCTCCGGCCACTGCGGCCGGGCCCTGGACCTGTCCCGCGAGAGTCTGCGGATGGCCCGGGACACCGGCATCGGCGAGAGCGCCTCGGCCACCCTGGCCTCCCTGGCCGAGGCCTCCGGCGGCAGCACCGACCGGGCGCTCGCACTGGCCCGGGAGGCGGTGGGGCACGCCGAGGAGGACGGCGACCAGATGTATCTCTCGCGCGCCCTGACCGCCCTGGGGCACGCCCGGTTGGTGGCCGGGGACGACCAGGCTGCCGTGACGGCGCTGCGCCGGGTGCGGGAGCTGGAGCTGGGGCTCGGCATCACCGATCCGGCGCGCGGCCGCTGGCACGGCGACCTCGCGGAGGCCCTGGTGCGGACCGGGGAACGGGCCGAGGCCCAGCGCGTCATCGACGTGGCCCGCGAGCACGCGCTGCGGCTCGGCCGCGAGAGCGTGCTGGCCGTACTCGACCGGTCCGAGGCGCAGGTGCGGGCGGCCCGCGGCGACCAGGACGCGGCCGTGGCCCAGTTGACGTCCGCACAGGACCGGCTGGCGAAGCTCGGCAACGGTCTGGAGGAGGCCCGCGCCGCGTTCGCGCTGGCTCGGCTGCGCACCCTCGCCCCGGCCCTGGGAGTCGGCCGGGCAGGGACGGCCACCGTGCCGGGGCCGACGTCGTACGACGAGGCGGCGCGGCTGTTCCGGCGCTGCCGCGCGCTGCCGTGGCTGCGCCGGGTGGAGGAGGCCGCCGCCGCCCGTCCCAAGCAGCAGGCGGAGGTTGCCCCGGCGGCGCTGGACGGACTGGCGGCGATGGAGCGCCAGGTGGCGGCGCTGGTCATGGAGGGCGCGACGAACCGGGAGATCGCCGCGCGGCTGTTCATCAGCGTCAAGACGGTGGAGGCGACCCTGACCCGGGTCTACCGCAAGCTGGGGATCCGTTCGCGCGTCGACATCGTCCGACTGGCGGCAGGCCGGCGCGCGAAGTGAGCGCGGCGCGGGTTGACTGTCCGGGTGGACGCCGGTGAGGGCGGTACCGGAAGGCGCCGCGGGACGAGCGGGGACCACCGGGGGGCCACCGTGGGACCACCGGGAGGGACCGAGGGTTTTCCCTGCCCAACTCCCTTAGGGGGTTCCCTCATTGGAGGAGGGTGGGCCCGGACCTAGCGTAAGGGGCGTGCCGCTCGCCCGGGCACACGGGGTCCGAACACGGATCCCACGGCTCCCGTGCTCCACCCGCCCGCGCGACCCCCACCGGCCTGCCCCGAGGAGACGCATGTTCGGCCTCACCCGCGCCAGACGGACCGCCGCCGCGGTCGCGTTCGGCGCTGCCGCGGCCGCGCTGCCCACCACCCCCTCCGCGGTCGCCGCCCCCCGGCCCGTCGTCGGCGGCACGCCGACCACGACGGCGGAGTACCCGTTCGTCATGCAGATCACGGACGCGACCGGCGGCCAGTTCTGCGGCGGCACCCTGGTCGCACCAACGAAGGTCGTCACCGCCGCGCACTGCGTGGTCGGCGAGACCGCGGGCAACGTGCGGGTGGTGGGCGGGCGCACCCACCTCAGCGGTACCGACGGCACGGTCGGCGAGGTCAGCCGGATCTGGTTCGACCCCGGCTACACGGACGCGGTCAACGGCGGCGACGTGGCCGTGCTCACCCTGGCCAAGCCGATGCCGTACGCCACGGCGGCATACGTCTCCCCCACCGGCACCGGCGTGTACGCGCCCGGCATGACGGGCCGCATCCTGGGCTGGGGCACCACGGGCAAGAACGGCGGCTCCTCCGACCAGTTGCGGATGGCGACGGCGCCCGTCGTGTCCGACACCGAATGCCGCGACTCCTACGGCTCCGACTTCGTCGCGAGCGACATGGTTTGCGCCGGATACCCGTCCGGCGGCGTCGACACCTGCCAGGGCGACAGCGGCGGTCCCCTGCTCATCGGGGGCGTCCTGGCAGGGATCACTTCCTGGGGCAACGGCTGCGCCGAGGCGGGCCAGCCGGGTGTCTACACCCGGCTGGCCTCCTTCTCCAGCCTCGTGACCGAGCAGGTCCTGACCTGAGCCGTGCCCCGGTGAAAGCCAGGGGGCGTTGCGAGCCACCACGAGCGGCCCGCAACGCCCCCTTTCCATGTCCCCCCATGACCCCCATGACCCCCATGACATCCGTGGTCCCGGCACCCCCACCGCCGGAGTCTCAGCGCCCTACGACGGTCCCGAACCGTATGTCGTACGACGCGCCCGGGTGCAGGGTGGTGAGCATGCGCTCGGCCTCGGCGGTCACGTCCTGCCGCTGGGCCCTGGTCAGCCGGCCGAAGGGCTCGACCACCAGCGTGTCGCCCTCCGGTTTCCACAGCCCCGCCAGGAAGCCGTCGACGAGGAGGGCGCGATGGACCTGGTTGCCCTGCGCATTGCGGCCCCGGTACCGCTCGGGCACCACGCGGGCGCGGTCGGCGTGGGCGAGGAGCAGGTTGTCGAACTCGGGCAGGAAGCGGGGCGGTGCCGGGGTGTCCGGGTCGGGGCGGGGAGCGTCCGGAAGGTCGAACAGCTCGGCGCCGGCGTCGTCCCGGAAGGTGACGAGCCGGGGGCGGAGGCGTTCGAAGACGGGGCGCAGCCGGGTCAGGCCCGCCCAGGTCTGCATGTCCCGGACGGAGGCCGGACCGAAGGCGGCGAGATAGCGCAGGACGGTGGCTTCCAGGGCGACGAGGCCCTCCCCTTCCGAGAGCCCTGGAGAGGAGCCCAGGGGCCGGCCGAGCCAGTGCTCGGCGGTGGTGAGGGCGACCTGTCCGCTTCTGTCCCACAGTCCGCGCGGGGTGACCTGCACCAACGGGAGCCGGCAGCGGGCGGCGATGCCGAGGGCCTGGGGGTCGGCGTCGGGCCACTGGGCGCCGAGGGCGGCGCGCAGTTGAGCCATCGTGCGCGGCTCGGCCTCGACGAGGTCGCGGACGAGCGCGGTGAGCCGGTCGAGGTCGACGCCGTCCAGGCCCTTGCGGAACTGGTTGAGTTCGCGCTCGCGGGCGCCCTGGACGAGCGGTCGCAGGGTGAGGCAGTCGTCGGCGGTGTGGGTGTGGATGGTCGAGCGCAGGGTGACGATGCGGACCACCTCGCGGCCGGCCATCAGCTCCGACAGCCGCTCCGGTGCGAAACCGTCGAGGCGGGCGGCGAGTGCGTAGTACGGCGGCTTGACGTTCTGCGCCTGAAGGCCCACCAGGTGCTCCACGGCAGCCTTCGCCGGCAGCGGCACGCGGCGCAGCAGCAACTGCCGGTCGAGAGTCGCCCGGTTGAGGGCGCGCACGCCCAGCACGGGGGCCGACACGGTGGTCGTCGTCTTCGTCATGTCCGCACGGTAGCGGCCCTTGAGGACAGTTTCTGTCCTCTTTCGCCTGTCCTCTCTCGTCAGGGTCCCGGCAGTCCGTCACCGGGGTCCTGGCCGCCGCGGCCGGCGGCGGGCGGTTCGGTGGCGTACCAGCCCGTCCAGTGGCGGACGGTGATCGCGATCACCGGTCCGTCCGGTGGGATCTCGCGGTACTGCGGGTACTTGCGCAGCAGCCGGGCGAGCGCGGTCCCGTACTGCACCACGGTCCGTTCGTCCTCCGCGTCGGGCGGCACGATCAGGGCGTCGCCGTCGGCGCGGGCCCACCACAGGCGGTTCCAGTCCTCGTCGTAGTCGTCGGCCAGCAGGGACACGAACCCGGTGGCCTCGATGTTTCGCAGGCGCCTGAGCCGGGTCGTGGTCTTCGGCTTGCGGTCGACGGCCGTCACGACGCCGTCCTCGCCGAGGGCGGCGAACACCGTGGGCACCAGGTGCGGGCGGCCGGCCGCGTCCACGGTGGCCAGCCTCGCCACCCGGGCGGCGAGGAACCGGCGGCGGGCCTCGCCGGGGTCCATGCGGGGCACGGGCGTGGCCTCCTCTCAGCCGTCCGTTCAGCCATCCGGTCAGCCGTCTGTCAGGGCCCGCAGCACCTCCTCGTCCGTCAACTGCTCGAAGTCGTCGTACCAGACGCCCACGGCGGTGAAGGTGGGCGGCTGGTGGAGGCAGATCAGTTCGTCGGCCTCGCCGCTCAGCGCGCGGACGGCGTCGGGTGCCCCGACGGGGACGGCGAGGACGGTGCGCGCGGGTGCGCCGCGCCGGACGTGCCTCAGCGCGGCGCGGGCGGTGGAACCGGTGGCCAGGCCGTCGTCGACGACGATCGCGGTGCGTCCGCGCAGGTCCGGGGCGGGACGGCCGTGGCGGTAGCGCCGGGCGCGGCGGCGCAGTTCGGCGCGTTCGCGCTCCACCGCCGGGGCGAGGTCCTCCTCGGTCAGGCCGAGCAGGTCCAGGGCCGTCTTGTCGAACAGCGGCGGGTCGTCCCCGGCGATCGCGCCGAGGCCGTACTCCTCCTGCGAGGGGGCGCCGATCTTGCGGACCACGACCACGTCCAGCGGGGCGTCCAGCGCCCGCGCGACCTCCTGGGCCACCGCGACGCCGCCGCGGGGCAGCGCCAGCACCACGGGGTCGGGCAGTGCACCCTCCTCGTACCGGGAGCGCAGCCGTTCGGCCAGTTGCCGGCCGGCCTGCGCACGGTCGCGGAACCTCATGGGCGTCCCTCCTTCCGCCCTGGTTGCCGGGTACCCCGCGGGGGTCCGGCCGACCACATCCCGCCGGCGCCGTCGGCCCGGCCGGTTAGGCCGAGGTGTGAGGGGCAGTCGGAGAGGACTCACGGCAGACCGGTTCCCCCGTAGGAGCAACAGTGTCGACAGGCCGACTCCCCGATCGCGAACAGCGGATCCTGAACGAGATAGAACGCGCCCTCAGCCGTGACCGCCGTCTGGTCCGGCGGCTGCGGTCGGCGCGCAGACCACCGGCCCTCTCCCGGGTGGCGTCCTACGCTCCTCGACTGTGGACCGTGGTGCTGCTGGTGGCGGCCTCCGCCGCCCTCCTGGCAGCCGGTGCGGTCACCTCGGAGCCGGGCGTGATCTGGGCGTTCGCGGCGGTGTGGCCGGTGGCGCTGTTCTCCGTACTGCGGCTGCTGTGCCGCCGGGCCGAGTCCTGACGCGCCGCCGAGAGGCCCGGATCCCCGCCGTGGCCGCCGTGGCCGCCGTGGCTGCCGTGGCTGCCGTGGCTGCCGTGGTGCCCCTCCGACCGGCCTAGGCCTGCACTTCGATCAGTTATTTCGACCCCGCTATACACTGCGTCTATACACGCTGCATATAGTCCCGGCATGCCTTGTGTGACCAGGAAGACGACGAAAACGGGGGCCCGGTTCCGGGCATTGACGGCACTGACGGCATGGGCGGCCGCGTGTCTCACGCTGGCCGGCTGCGCACGCGACGGCACGGCGCCTAGCGCGGCCCGCGCGCACCCCGCGGCGGGTGCGCCCGCCGCGTTCGGCACGGTGGACTGCCGTCACGCCAAGTGCGTCGCGCTGACCTTCGACGCGGGGCCGAGCGAGAACTCCGCCCGGCTGCTCGACATCCTCAAGGAGGAGCAGGTACCGGCGACCTTCTTCCTGCTCGGCGCCCGGCACATCGAGAAGTACCCGGAGTTGGTCGTCCGCATGGCCGCCGAGGGCCACGAGGTGGCGAACCACACCTGGGACCACCAGATCCTGACCCGGATACCGGCGGAGCGCGTACGCGAGGAGATACAGCGCCCGAACGAGGAGATAGAGCGGCTGACCGGGCAGAAGCCGACTCTGATGCGTCCGCCGCAGGGCCGCACCGACGACACCGTGCACCGGATCTGCAAGGAGCTGGGCATGTCCGAGGTCCTGTGGAGCGTGACCGCCAAGGACTACACCACGACCGATTCCGAGCTGATCACCCGACGCGTCCTCGACCAGACCTCCCGGGACGGGATCATCCTGCTGCACGACATCTACGCGGGTACGGTGCCCGCGGTTCCCGGGATCATCGACGCGCTGAAGGAGCGGGGGTACGTCTTCGTCACCGTGCCGCAGTTGCTGGCACCGGGCAGGGCGGAGCCGGGCAAGGTCTACCGGCCGTAGGACGACCCGCGAAATTGCTTCCCACCGGGCCGCGCTCTCCAGGCGCGCGGCCCGGTTCAGCCGCCGTCGGCAAGGCGGAGCCGGTAGCGCCTGCCCGGCCGCCCGCCGACGATCTCCTCACCCACCGCCCTGAACCCGGTGCGTGCGAGCACGGTCATGGAGGCCGCGTTGTCGAGGGTGGTGACCGCGGTGAGCCCGGTGAGCCGGTACGTCACGACGGCGAGCCGGCTCACCTCCCGCACGGCGGCCGTCGCCACGCCCCGGCCCGCGGCGCGCTCGCCGATCCTGTACCCGAGTTCGGCGCACCCGTCGGCGACGTCGACGAGGTTGACGCGGCCCATCAGTTCGCCCTGTTCGTCCACGACGACGTGGAAGTGACAGACGCCGGCGTCCTGTTCGGCGAGGAGAGCGCGGTGGCGGGCGGCGAATCCGGTGAAGTACGCGTCCCCCCGGTCCGGCACGGAGCGGGCGAAGTAACGACGGTTCTCCCGCTCGAAGGCCAGCAGCGCCTCCGCGTGGTCGAGGCGCAGCCGTTCCAGTATCACCATGATCGGGAGCATACGCGAAAGGACCGGGCGATGAGCCAACCGTGTGAGCGGGGGACGAACCCGTAAGGCGGGGCCACCGATTGCCTACGATCGTGGCGTGGTGAACTTCTCGCTCGAACGCACCGCGCCGCTCCCCCTCGACGAGGCGTGGCGGCGGATCACGCGGTGGTCGCGGCATGCCGACGCGGTGCCGCTGACTCGTATCAACGTGGTCACGTCCGCGCCGACCCGGGAGGGCACGGTGTTCGTGGCCCGTTCGGGGATCGGTCCCCTCGGCTTCGACGATCCGATGGAGGTCACCGTCTGGCGTCCGCCGGCCGACGGCGAGCCGGGGCTGTGCCGGGTGGAGAAGCGCGGCCGAGTGGTGCTGGGCTGGGCCGAGTTCGAGGTGCGGCCCGGCCCCGGGGGCCGTACGCGGGTGGTCTGGCGGGAGGAACTGCGGGTCCGCTTCCTGCCGGGCCTGTTCGACGAACCCCTACGCGGCGCGGCCCGGTCGGTGTTCGGACGCGCACTGAACCGGCTGCTCAGGCAGCCCTGAAAAAGCTGACACTCTGTCAGGCCACTGAGCCGATCCGCTCGGTGGCCTCGGGCACGCCGTCGTGGTGGATCGGGGTGTGCGCGCCGGTGAGGGACACGCCGCTGCCGCCGCGCCGGTCGGCGACGATCTCGGAGGCGATCGACAGGGCCGTCTCCTCGGGCGTACGGGCGCCGAGGTCGAGGCCGATCGGGGACCGCAGCCGCGCCAACTCCAGTTCCGTCAGGCCAACTTCGCGCAGCCGGCGGCTGCGGTCGAGGTGGGTGCGGCGGGAGCCCATGGCGCCGACGTAGGCCACCGGAAGGCGCAGCGCCAGCTTCAGCAGGGGAATGTCGAACTTGGCGTCGTGGGTCAGGACGCACAGCACCGTGCGGGCGTCGACCCCGGTGCGGGCAAGGTACTCGTGCGGCCACTCGACGACGATCTCGTCGGCCTCCGGGAACCGCGCCCGGGTGGCGAAGACGGGCCGGGCGTCGCACACGGTGACGTGGAAGCCCAGAAACTTGCCGACGCGCACCAGCGCCGAGGCGAAGTCGATCGCCCCGAAGACGATCATCCGGGGCGGCGGCACCGCGGACTCGACGAGGACCGTGAGCGGGGCGCCGCAGCGCGAGCCCCGCTCGCCGATCTCCAGGGTGCCGGTGCGCCCGGCGTCCAGGAAGGCGGACGCCTCGCCGACGACCGTGCGGTCCAGTTCCGGGTGGCCGCCGAGGCCGCCCTCCCAGGAGCCGTCCGGGCGGACCAGCAGTGCCCTGCCCAGCAGCCGGGCCGGACCGGACACGATCCGTGCCAGGGCCGCTGCCTCTCCGCGCGCGGCGGCGGCCAGCGCGGACGCGGCCACGGTACGGGCCGGGTCGGCGGCCCGTACCGGTGTGACGAGGATGTCGATGACGCCGCCGCAGGTCAGGCCTACGGCGAAGGCGTCCTCGTCGCTGTAGCCGAAGCGCTCCAGGACGGTTTCGCCGTCCTCCAGCGCCTGCCGGCACAGCGCGTACACGGCGCCCTCCACACAGCCGCCGGAGACGGAGCCGATGGCCGTGCCGTCGGCGTCGACCGCGAGGGCGGCACCCGGCCGGCGCGGTGCGCTGCCGCCGACGGCCACCACGGTGGCCACGGCGAAGTCGCGTCCCTGCGCGACCCACCGGTCCAGTTCCTCGGCGATGTCCAGCATCTGTCGGTCTCCTTGCGGCGGTCGTGGGGAGGGCGCGTCGGCGGCGGGTGGTGGCGCGGCTAACGCACGCCCAGCCAGCTTTCCAGGGGGTTGAGCGCGAAGTACACGAGGAAGACCGCGGTCAGGCCCCACATGAAGGCGCCGATCTCCCGGGCCCTGCCCTGGGCGGCCTTGATGGCGGTGTACGAGATGACGCCGGCCGCGACACCCGTGGTGATGGTGTACGTGAACGGCATCAGGACCACGGTGAGGAAGACCGGGATCGCGGTGGACCGGTCGGCCCAGTCCACGTGCCGGGCGTTCATCAGCATCATGGCCCCGATGACCACCAGCGCGGCGGCGGCGACCTCCTGCGGGACGATCGCGGTGAGCGGGGTGAAGAACAGGCAGGCCGCGAAGAACAGGCCGGTGACGACCGAGGCGAGGCCCGTGCGGGCGCCCTCGCCGACACCGGTCGCCGACTCGATGAACACGGTCTGCCCGGACCCGCCGGCCACACCGCCGATCGCTCCGCCCGCGCCGTCGATGAACAGCGCCTTGGACAGGCCGGGCATGCGGCCCTCGGCGTCGGCCAGCTTCGCCTCGGTGCCGACGCCGATGATGGTGGCCATCGCGTCGAAGAAGCCGGCCAGGACCAGAGTGAAGACGATCATGCCGACCGTCATCGCGCCGACCTGGCCCCAGCCGCCGAACTCGACGTGCCCGAAGAGCGAGAAGTCGGGCATCGACACCGCGCTGCCGTGCAGTACGGGCGCGCCGCCCGCCCAGGCGTCGGCCTTGATGACGCCCGCCCCGTTCAGGACGGCCGCCGCCACCGTGCCGCCGACGATGCCGACGAGGATGGCGCCGGGGACGTTGCGGGCCTGGAGCACGAAGATCAGCAGCAGGGTGCAGGCGAAGAGCAGCACCGGCCAGCCGGCGAGTTCGCCGGCCGGACCGAGGGTGACCGGAGTGGTCTTGCCCTGGTGCACGAAACCGGACTTGTAGAAGCCGATGAGCGCGATGAACAGGCCGATGCCGATGGTGATCCCGTGCTTGAGCGCCTGCGGGATGGCGTTCATGATCATCTCGCGTAGGCCGGTGACGACCAGCAGCATGATGACCACGCCGTAGACCACGCACATGCCCATCGCCTGGGGCCAGGTCATCTGCGGCGCGACCTGCGAGGACAGGACGCCGGAGACGGACAGGCCGGCGGCGAGCGCGAGCGGCACCCTGCCGACGAAGCCCATCAGCAGGGTGGTGAGGGCCGCGGCGAACGCGGTCGCGGTGATCAGGGCCTTCTGGCCGAGGGTGTCGCCGGCGGCGTCCTTGCCGGACAGGATCAGGGGGTTGAGGAGCAGGATGTACGCCATCGCCATGAAGGTGGTGACGCCGCCGCGCACTTCACGCGCGACCGTGGATCCCCGCCGGGATATGTGGAAGTAGCGGTCGAGCCAGGACCGGCCCGCCGGGACGCGGCTGCCCGCGCCCGCGTCCTCGGCGGTGGTCCTCGGCTCCACTGACTGCTGGGTCATGGGGCCATCTCCCAAGGTTCACAGGGACACCCGATGCCTTCGGCGGCATGCGGGATCTGGGAATGGACGACCCGGGGGACGGCCCGAGACGAACAGTTGGGGTCCCCGGGGGGCGAACACCCCCCGGGGGTTCATCGGTTCGGACGCCGTGCGCTCACATGCCGGTGAGGTGTTCCGGCCGGACCGGCGTGCGGTTCAGCTCCAGCCCCGTCGCGTTGCGGATCGCCGCCAGGACGGCGGGTGTGGACGACAGGGTGGGGGCCTCGCCGACGCCGCGCAGCCCGTACGGCGCGTGGTCGTCGGCGAGTTCGAGCACGTCGACGGGGATGGTCGGCGTGTCGAGGATGGTGGGGATGAGGTAGTCCGTGAAGGACGGGTTGCGCACCTTCGCCGTCTTCGGGTCGACGACGATCTCCTCCATGACCGCCACGCCCAGGCCCTGGGTGGTGCCGCCCTGGATCTGGCCGACGACGGACAGCGGGTTGAGCGCCTTGCCGACGTCCTGGGCGCAGGCCAGCTCGATCACCTTCACCAGGCCGAGATCGGTGTCCACCTCGACGACCGCGCGGTGCGCGGCGAAGGAGTACTGCACATGGCCGTTGCCCTGGCCGGTGCGCAGGTCGAAGGGTTCGGTCGGCCGGTGCCGCCACTCCTCCTCCACCTCGACGGCCTCGTTCTCGAGGACGTCCACCAGGTCGGCGAGGGCCTCGCCGCCGTCGGTGACGACCTTGCCGCCCTCCAGGAGGAGTTCGGCGGTGGCCCAGGCCGGGTGGAAGGAGCCGAACTTGCGGCGCCCGATCTCCAGGACCTTCTCGCGCACGAGCTCGCAGGCGTTCTTGACGGCGCCGCCGGTGACGTACGTCTGCCGGGAGGCGGACGTCGAACCGGCGCTGCCCACCTGGGTGTCGGCCGGGTGGATGGTCACCTGCGTGACGCCCAGCTCGGTGCGGGCGATCTGCGCGTGGACGGTGACGCCGCCCTGGCCGACCTCCGCCATCGCGGTGTGCACGGTGGCGACCGGCTCGCCGCCGACGACCTCCATGCGGACCTTGGCGGTGGAGTAGTCGTCGAAGCCCTCGGAGAAGCCGACGTTCTTGATGCCGACCGCGTAGCCCACCCCGCGTACGACGCCTTCGCCGTGCGTGGTGTTGGACAGGCCCCCGGGCAGCTGCCGGACGTCGGCGCCCTCGGAGCTCTCCCACTGGCGCTCCGGCGGCATCGGCATCGCCTTGACGCGGCGCAGGAGTTCGGCGACCGGGGCCGGGGAGTCGACCGGCTGCCCGGTCGGCATGATCGTGCCCTGGGACATGGCGTTCAGCTGCCGGAACTCCACCCGGTCCATGCCGACGGCGTCGGCGAGCTTGTCCATCTGCGCCTCGTAGGCGAAGCACGCCTGGACCGCGCCGAAGCCGCGCATGGCGCCGCAGGGCGGGTTGTTGGTGTAGAGGGCGATGGCTTCGATGTCGACGTCGTCGACCTCGTAGGGGCCGATGCCGAGCGAGGCGGCGTTGCCGACGACCGCCGGGGAGGCGGAGGCGTACGCGCCGCCGTCCAGCACGATCCGGCACCTGACGTGGGTGAGCTTGCCGTCCTTGGTGGCCCCGTGCTCGTAGTACAGCTTGGCCGGGTGGCGGTGGACGTGTCCGAAGAAGGACTCGAACCGGTTGTAGACGATCTTGACTGGCTTGCCGGTGCGCAGCGCCAGCAGGCAGGCGTGGATCTGCATCGACAGGTCCTCGCGCCCGCCGAAGGCACCGCCGACGCCGGCCAGCGTCATCCGGACCTTCTCCGGCGGCAGGCCGAGCACCGGCGCGATCTGGCGCAGGTCGCTGTGCAGCCACTGGGTGGCGATGTAGAGGTGGACGCCGCCGTCCTCCTCGGGCACGGCGAGCCCGGACTCGGGACCGAGGAAGGCCTGGTCCTGCATGCCGAAGTGGTACTCGCCCCTGACGACGAAGTCGGCTCTCCTCGCGGCCTCTTCGGCGTCGCCGCGGACGATCGGCTGGCGGTGGACGATGTTGGGGTGCGAAACGTGGGCCGCGTGGTGGTCGGTGCGGCTCTCGTGGACGAGGACGGCGTCGGGTGCGGTCGCGGAGGCCTCGTCGGTGATCACCGGCAGTTCCCGGTACTCCACCTTGATCTTGGCGGCGGCGCGGCGGGCGGTCTCCGGGTGGTCGGCGGCGACGACGGCGACGGGCTCGCCGTGGTGGCGGACCTTGCCGTGGGCCAGGACCGGGGTGTCCTGGATCTCCAGGCCGTAGTTCTTCACCTCGGTGGGCAGGTCGTCGTACGTCATCACGGCGTACACGCCCGGCATGGCGAGGGCCTCGGCGGTGTCGATCGAGACGATCTCGGCGTGCGCAACCGTGGAGCGCAGGATCTGGCCCCAGAGCATGTCCTCGTGCCACATGTCGGAGGAGTACGCGAACTCGCCGGTGACCTTGAGGATGCCGTCGGGGCGGAGGGTGGACTCGCCGATGCCGCCCCTGGTCTGCGAGCCCTGGGTGACTTTGGTGGGAGCGCCGGTGGGGGTACCACCCTGCTCGAACGTAGCGGATAGCTTGGGGGCCGTCATGCTCAGACTCCCTCGGACTGCCGGGCGGCCGCCAGGCGGACCGCGTCCATGATCTTCTCGTAGCCCGTGCAGCGGCACAGGTTGCCCGACAGGGCCTCGCGGATGTCCGCGTCGGTCGGGTTGGGGTTGCGCTCCAGCATCTCGTCGGCGGCGACCAGCAGGCCCGGGGTGCAGAATCCGCACTGGACGGCGCCCGCGTCGATGAACGCCTGCTGGACCGGCGAGAGTTCGCCCTCCACGCCGGTCTGCGCTCCGGGGCCCCGCGGCTGCCACCGCTGCGCGTCCTCCAGCGCCGTACCGCAGGCGCCCGTGCCGCAGGACCGCTGTCTGGCGTAGTCCGCCAGGCCCTCGACGGTCACGACCTCGCGCCCCTCGACCTGCCCGGCGGCGACCAGGCAGGAGCACACCGGCACGCCGTCCAGGCGCACCGTGCAGGAGCCGCACTCGCCCTGCTCGCAGGCGTTCTTGGAGCCGGGCAGCCCCAGGCGCTCGCGCAGGACGTACAGCAGGGACTCGCCCTCCCAGACGTCGTCGGCCTGCTGGGGGCGTCCGTTGACGGTGAAGTTGACGCGCATCACGCGGCTCCCTCGTTCGTTCGGCGGGCGCCGCGGTACGACTCCCAGGTCCAGGTGAGCGTCCGGCGGGCCATGACGCCCACCGCGTGGCGGCGATAGCCCGCAGTGCCCCGGACGTCGTCGATCGGGTTGCAGGCGGCGGAGCACAACTGCGCGAACTGCTGGGCGACGGAGGGGGTGATGATCTCCCCGCTGTCCCAGAAGCCGCCCTCGTCGAGCGCCGCGTTCAGGAACTCCTCGGCGGCCCTGGCCCGGATGGGCGTGGGCGCGGCCGAGCCGATGCCGGTGCGCACCGTACGGGTCTCCGGGTGCAGGGCGAGGCCGAAGGCGCACACGGCGATGACCATGGCGTTGCGGGTGCCGACCTTGGAGAACTGCTGCGGTCCGTCGGCCTTCTCGACGTGGACGGCGCGGATCAGCTCGTCGGGCTCCAGGGCGTTGCGCTTGACGCCGGTGTAGAAGGCGTCGATCGGGATGCGGCGGGAGCCGCGGACCGACTCCACCTCGACCTCCGCGCCGGCCGCCAGCAGGGCGGGGTGGGCGTCGCCGGCCGGGGAGGCGGTGCCGAGGTTGCCGCCGACGCCGCCTCGGTTGCGGATCTGCGGGGAGGCCACCGTGTGCGAGGCGAGGGCCAGGCCCGGCAGCTCGGCCCGCAGGTTCTCCATGATCTTCGAGTACGGAACGGAGGCGCCGAGCCGCACGGCGTCCTCGCCGACCTCCCACTCGTAGAGGTCTGGGACGCGGGTCAGGTCGAGGAGGTACTCGGGCCGTCGGTGGTCGAAGTTGATCTCGACCATCACGTCGGTGCCACCCGCAATCGGCACAGCGGAGGGGTGCTCGGCCTTCGCGGCGAGCGCCTCCTCCCAGCTGGCGGGGCGAAGGAAGTCCATGACCGGCTCTCTTCTTCCGTCTCGTGAGTCGTACAGATTGAGCCAATCCGTGTGCGGCGGGCCCGGCTCGTTCCTGTCCCTTTTACGCGGAGTGGAGTCAGTACACCGCTGACCGCTCCGGCTCGGTCAGTCACCGAAAACATGAAGGGTTTGGCTGGTCGGCGCGGGCATCTTGTAGATTCGTATGAACCGAGGTCATCAGGAACCTCTTCGGTTCCCCTGGAAACAGAGGCGGCCGAGGGGACGCGGACTCACCTCTTGGCAGAGCTGCTGCCCGGCCGCGCGGCCGGGCCCTCGCCACTTGACCCATCGTAGTTTTCGAGACACAGAACGGCGGCGACGAGAATGCGGCTGCGCGCACTGCTGGACACCGATGCGCTGGGCCTGAAGCTGCTCGGCGGGGAGGACGAGCTGGACCGCACCGTCCGGGGTGTCATGACCACCGACCTGCGCGACCCCAGCCGCTACCTCTCCGGCGGTGAGCTGGTGCTGTCGGGGCTCGCCTGGCGCCGGGACGCCGCCGACTCCGAGCCGTTCGTGCGGATCCTGGTGCGGGCCGGGGTGGCCGCCCTGGCGGCCGGCGAGGCCGAGCTGGGGCCCGTGCCCGACGACCTCGTGGTGGCCTGCGCCCGGCACCGGCTGCCGCTGTTCGCGGTGAACGAGTCGGTGGCGTTCGCGACGATCACCGAGCACGTGGTGCGGCAGGTGTCCGGCGAGCGCGCCGGTGACCTGGCGGCCGTGGTGGAGCGGCACCGCAGGATGATGACGGCCGGCCCGGCGGGCGGCGGCCCGGACGTGGTGCTGGACCTGCTGGGCTCCGACCTGGACCTGCGGGCCTGGCTGCTCTCCCCCACCGGCCGGCTGATCGCCGGGCCCAAGGTGGGGGGCCCGGCGCTGCCCGCCGACGCGTGCGCCCGGCTCGCCGCCGAACACCTGGCGGCCGCCCGCACCGGCCGGCCCGGCCCGCACCGGGTGGCGCTGGGCCCGACGACGTACTCCCTGTTCCCCATCCGCGGCGGCGGCCGCTCCCCGCAGGCCGCGCGGGACGCGCGCGAGACGGTGCTGTCGGACTGGCTGCTGGCCGTGGAGGCGGACGCGGGCGAGTGGCCCGAGGAGCGGCTGGATCTGCTCCAGGGCGTCACCCAGCTGATCGCGGTCGAACGGGACCGCCGGGACGCGGCCCGCACGGTGCGCAGGCGGCTGGCCCAGGAGGTGCTTGAGCTGGTGCAGAGCGGCGCGCCGCCCGCGGAGATCGCCGCGCGGCTGAGGGTCGCCGCGCCGGTGCTGCTGCCCGGCCTCGGGGCGGCCCCGCACTGGCAGGTGATCGTGGCCCGCGTCGAGTGGGACGACGGGCGGAGCGAGGGCGGGCCGATCGCCCAGTCGCTGCTGGAGGAGATCCTCGTCGACCCCCACAGCACCGGTCCCGAGCCCTCCGACCGGATAGCAGTCGCCCACACGGGCGACGAGGCGGTCGCGCTGGTGCCGCTCCCGGCCGTCTCGGCCGAGCACGACGGCTCCGAGACCGGGATGCTCGCCGACGCGCTGCTGGAGGCCGTACGCGACCCGTTGTCGGCCGGTCTCGACGGCGACGGCCGGCTCACCCTGGGCGTCAGCGCGGCCGTGCACTCGGCCGAGGGGCTGCGTGGGGCGCTGGAGGAGGCCCGGCACGCCCGGCGGGTCGCGGCGGCGCGCTCCGGACGCGTCTGCGCGGCCGGGCACCAGGAGCTGGCCTCCCACGTCCTGCTGCTGCCCTTCGTCCCGGACGACGTGCGCCGCGCCTTCACCGCGCGGCTGCTGGACCCGCTGCGGGACTACGACCGCCGGCACCGCGCCGAGCTGATCCCCACTCTGGAGGCCTTCCTCGACTGCGACGGCTCCTGGACCCGCTGCGCCACCCGGCTCCACCTGCACGTCAACACGCTGCGCTACCGGGTCGGGCGTATCGAGCAGTTGACGGGCCGTGACCTGTCCCGCCTCGAGGACAAGCTGGACTTCTTCCTGGCGCTGCGCATGAGTTGAGGCCGTGGCGGACGATCAAGGCACGCCACCTGCGGCCTCCTCCGTCCCACGACTTTGTGAAATTTTTCACCCATCCTCTTGGCCGGGCCACGGATTTCGTGCTGAGATGCCGCAACCACTCAAGGCTCGATGGCGTGCTCGGGGAGGGCAACGTGGCGCATACCGCCATGTCTGGTAACGGAACGACCCCTGGTGACGATCCACTCCAGACCGCGGTATGGCGGCTGCGCTCACGCGCGTGCTGGGCCGACGCGGCAGCGCTGCTCCAATCGGCCACCGCGGCCGCGGCGCTGCAGAGAACCACGCTGCTGGTCGAACGCTGCCTCTACACCGAGGCGGGCTGGGAGGAAGCCGAGGACGCGCTGCGCACCGCCGAGGCGCTGGCCCACACCGACGAGGAGCGGGGCGCCGCCGCTTGTGAACGCGGGTACCTTGCCTACGCGGCCACGCTGCACGGCGTACGGGACCGGGCGGACGAGGCCCGGTCGGCACTCGGCCGGGCCGCGGCGCTGATCCCGCCCGGGGTGCCGGGGCGGGCCCTGCTGGACTTCCGGCGCGGACTGATCGCCGAGAACCTCACCCGCTCCCCGCAGGCCGCGCACGCCGCGTACCGGCGCGCGCACGCGGGCGCGATCGCCCACGCCGATCCGCTGCTGCTCTCCTTCACCTGGCGCCATCTGGCCGGACTGGCGATGCGGGACGGCGAGTTGGCCGAGGCCCGGAACGGGTTCGCCGAGTCGCTGCGGATCCGCGAGGAACTGGGCTACCTCGTCGGCACCGCGCCGGCCCTGGTCTCCCTGGCCGACGCGGAGACCGAACCGGAGGCGTCGCGCCTGCGCGAGGAGGCACGCCGGCTGTTCCGGCTGCTGGGGGGCGTGCCGACCTGGCTGGCACAGCAGTTGAGCCCGGCACCCCCGGCACCGGGCGCGGCCACGGCCTGAGAGACCCACGAGGCGACTGCTCCTCAGAGGAACCTGAGAGGTTGCTGTGCCAGGCTGACCAGCCCCGACGCGCGGACTGCCGACGGTGTCCGCGCGCACCCCCCACGGTCGCTCCGGAGGATCGCCCCGATGAGCCTGGTCAACGGACTTCCCGCGCATGTGCTGCTGGTCCACGCAGTCGTCGTCCTGGTTCCCCTCAGCGCCCTGGCGCTCGTGCTCTGCGCGCTGTGGCCGCACGCCGCCCGGCGCCTCGGTCCCGTGCTGCCACTGCTCGCCCTGGTCACGCTGGTGAGCGTGCCGCTGACCACTCAGGCCGGGGAGTGGCTGGAACGCCATGTGAGCGGCGACGCGCTGGTGCGCCGGCACGCGGAGCTGGGTGACGGACTGCTCCCGTGGGCTCTCGGCCTGTTCGTGCTGGCGGCCGGCGTCTGGTGGATGTCCCGCCGGACGCCCGCACCGGACGGGGGGACGCGCGCGGGCTCGGTGCTCCGGGTCGCCGCGGTCGCCCTGTCCGTGGTGGTGGCCGCGGGTGCGGTCGTCGACGTGTACCGGATCGGCGACTCGGGCGCGAAGGCCGCCTGGCACGACGCCTACTCGAAGACGGCCACGCAGCCGGGCGGCGACGACTGACGGGCGGAACGCCGCCACCACGTGTCACCGCGCGCCGGCCCGACCCGGCCCGCACCGTATGACCGCCCGCTCAGTCCGCTCCCGCGAAGTGTTCGGCGACCAGGGCGCGTACCACGTCGACGTCCCGGGCGATGAGGGCGTCCAGGAGGGCCGTGTGCTCGGCCGCGTCGGCGACGAGGTCGGCGCGGGCGGGGCGCGCGGAGCCGCCGACGAGCGGCCACTGGGCGCGGCGGTGCAGGTCCTCGGCGATCTGGACGAGCTGGTCGTTCCCGGAGAGGGACAGCACCGCACGGTGGAAGGCGCGGTCGGCCTCGGCGTAGGTCGCCCGGCACCCGGAGGCAGCGGCCCGCACGGTGGCCTCGGCGAGCGGGCGCAGTTCGGCCCAGCGCTCGACGGGCACGCGGCGGGCCAGCCGCAGCATCACCGGCACCTCCAGCAGGGCCCGCACCTCGGCCAGTTCGGCGAGCTCGCGGTCGCCGCGCTCGATCACCCGGAAGCCGCGGTTGGGCACGACCTCCACGGCGCCCTCCAGCGTGAGCTGCTGCATCGCCTCGCGCACGGGGGTCGCGGAGACCCCGAACCGCTCGCCGAGCGCGGGCGCCGAGTAGACCTCGCCGGGTTTCAGCTCCCCCGCCACCAGGGCGGTACGCAGGGCCTGCAGGATCTGGCCGCGCACGGAGGAGCGCCGTACGAGGGGCCGGGGGTGCGGGACGGGCGGTTCGCCGTGCGTGTGCTCGCCGCGGACGCCCGTCCGGGGGAGGTCCGCGGCGGCGGGGGCCTCCTGGTCCCGCCGCGGCTCCCCGGCTTCCTGCTCCCGCCGCAGGTCCGCGACCTGCGGCTGGCGCGGCACGCGAGGCACGGCGCCCCGGCCGGCCCCGGGGGTCCGGGTGCCGGTGGAGTCCTGTGCGCCCTGCTTCACGGTTCTCCTCCGGGCTCGCGATGCTTGGGGTACTTGGGGTCATTACGGCGGCTTGTCGCTCTGCCGTCAAGCACCTTAGGCGCTGTAGGCCAAGGCTTCACATTCCGATCAACTGAAGTAAGGTAAGCCTTACCTACAGTCGAACGTGAAAACGGTGGTCCGGCATGCCTGTGCCCTCTTCGGCCGTAGCGGACGCCTACGCCCGCCTCACCGGGGTCTTCCCCGGACTCACGGTGACGGAGGCGGGCCCCGGCGAGAGTGTCCCGGACGGTGGCGGCTGGACCTCGGCCGCCTCCCTCGCGGCGGGCGGCAGCGGCCTGGACGCGTTCCTGGCCTGGGACGACGCCCAGGTGCTGCGGGACTACGGCACGCCCGCACGCCCGGACGTCGTGGCGAGCTTCGGACTGCACCGCTACGCCTGGCCCGCCTGCCTGCTGTTCACCGTGCCCTGGTTCCTGCACCGCCGGGTGCCCCGCCTCCCCGTGACCCACGTCTCCTACGACCGCTCCGCCGGCCGCATGGCCGTACGCCCCGCCGCCTTCGCCTGCCTGCCGGGCGACCCGGCGGCCGCACTGCCCGGCGCGTGCGTCGTACGCGACAAGGAGGCGCTGCGGGCCGAACTCCGCTCGGCCGTCGCCGAGCACCTGGAGCCGGTACTGGCCGGATTCGGCCCCCGTATGCGGCGGCGCGGGCGCGCCCTGTGGGGCATGGCGACCGACGAGGTCGTCGAGGGACTCTGGTACGTCGCCCATCTGCTCGGCGAACAGGAGCGGGCGGTGCGCGAACTGGAGCTGCTGCTGCCGGGGGCGACCCGGCCGTACGTCGGCTCCGCGGCCTTCCGGGAACTGACGGGGCCCGACGGCGAGTCCCTGCCCACCCGCGACCGGGCCAGCTGCTGCATGTTCTACACCGTCCGCCCCGAGGACCTCTGCGTCACGTGCCCGCGCACCCCCGACGCGGACCGGATCGCCAAACTGACCGCCACGGCGGCGGGCTGAGCTACCGTCACATCGGGCCGAACCGTCCCGGCGGTCCGCTGCACCCCCCGCGGTCGCGTAAGATCACTCGCGACTGGGACACCCACAAGGTCACAGGTGATTCACAAATCCCTCACCTGTCGCGGGAACTTTCCGCGGAACCACCAGTATGGGTAGTCTTATTCGAACTCAACTCCCGCCCCTCAAGCGGCAGTTCGAGCAGAACGCCGCCCCGGGCATCCCCTTGCACCTCCTTGGCGGCCTCTTGCCCCGAAACCCCCTGAGGGCCGACGGGATTGGGCCACTATGGCGGGCGTTACGCCCTATCCCAATGCAAGGGACCCCAGATGAGACTGACCGACATATCGCTGAACTGGCTGCTTCCGGGCGCCGTGCTGCTCCTGGGCGTGCTGGCGGCGGTTGCGGTGATCGCGCGCGGCAAGCGCTCCTCCGGGGAGAACGCGAGCGCGGACGACTCGTGGGAGCGCAGCGAGGAGCGCCGCAGGCGCAAGGAGGCCATCTACGGCACGGCCTCCTACGCTCTGCTGTTCTGCTGTGCGGCGGTCGCCGCCGCACTCTCCTTCCACGGCCTGGTCGGCTTCGGCGAGCAGAACCTCGGCCTGTCCGACGGCTGGCAGTACCTGGTGCCGTTCGGCCTGGACGGCGCGGCGATGTTCTGCTCCGTGCTCGCGGTGCGCGAAGCCAGCCACGGTGACGCGGCGCTCGGCTCCCGGATACTCGTGTGGCTGTTCGCCGCCGCCGCGGCCTGGTTCAACTGGGTGCACGCGCCCAGGGGCATCGACCACGCGGGTGCGCCGCACTTCTTCGCGGGCATGTCCCTCTCCGCCGCGGTCCTGTTCGACCGCGCGCTGAAGCAGACCCGCCGGGCCGCCCTGCGCGAGCAGGGTCTCGTGCCGCGCCCGCTGCCGCAGATCCGCATAGTCCGCTGGGTGCGGGCGCCGCGCGAGACCTACAAGGCCTGGTCGCTGATGCTCCTGGAGGGCGTGCGGAGCCTGGACGAGGCGGTCGACGAGGTGCGCGAGGACGAGCGCCAGAAGGCGGAGAGCCGGCGGCAGCGTCGCGATCAGGAGCGCATGGAGCGGGCGCAGTTGAAGGCGCTCAGCCGGGGCCACCGCGGCTTCATCGGCCGGGGCGGCCGGCAGGTCGAGCAGCAGGCCCTGGAGCGCGGCTCCACGCAGGTCACCGCGGAGCCTGCCATAGCGGCGGCGGAGCTTCCCGTACGCGCGCGTCCGTCCCTCCAGCCCGTCCGCAAGGGGTCCGAGAGTTCCACCCTCGACCTCACCGCGGAGGACGACACAATGGCCCTGCCGCGCCTCGACTCCCTGGAGCGCAAGCTCAAGGACCTGGAGCAGCAGTTCGGCTAGGAACGACTCGATTGGACCGGTGAACGGGTTGGGGGGCGCGGCCTGCGGGCCGCGCCCCCCAACCGTTCACGCGGCGTCCGCGCCCAGTTCGAACCAGACGGACTTTCCGACCCCGTGCATGCACACGCCCCAGGCGTCCGCGAGGGACTGCACCAGGACCAGGCCCCGGCCGCCGGTGCCGTCGCCCGTCCCCGGTGTCCGGGGTCTGGGCCGCCGGGCCACGAAGTCCCGCACCTCCACGCGCAGTCCGCGCGGTGACACGGTGGCTGTCAGGATCGCGTCGTCGTCGGTGTGGACGAGCGCGTTGGTGACCAGTTCGCTGGTGAGCAGTTCCGCGACCTCCGACGTGCCGGGCCTGCCCCAGTGGCGCAGCAGCGCGCGCAGCGCCCGCCGTGCCTCGGGCACCGCCTTGAGGTCGGCCCGCCCCAGCCTGCGTCTGAGCTGCGGCGGGACCGGCCGTCCCGGGAGGCCGTCCGCCTCTCCGCCCGCCGGTCTCTGCGTGTGTTCCTCCGTCGTCCGAGCCGAGGAGGCCCCGACCGTCGCGGGACCGCCCCCTCGTGCCTGCCTCTTCATGTCCCCCGTCCGCGTGCCGATGTCGGTTCCCCTCCGGTTCGAACACGTCCACGGAGATCCATGCCCCGTCGGGCGTGGGCCAGTCATGCGGAATGGCCCACGCCCAATTGTCCGGCGCTCCCCTGTCCCGACGGGCTTACGGCCGGGGCACGTTGCGCAGGTTGGAGCGCGCCATCTGCACCATCCGGCCGACGCCTCCGTCCAGCACCATCTTCGAGGCGGACAGCGCGAACCCGGTCACCATCTCGGCCTTGATCTTCGGCGGGATCGACAGGGCGTTGGGGTCGGTGACGACGTCCACGAGGGCGGGACCCTTGTGGCTGAAGGCCTCCTTCAGGGCGCCGGCGAGGTGCCGGGGCTTCTCCACCCGGATGCCGTGGGCGCCGCAGGCTCGGGCGACGGCGGCGAAGTCGGGGTTCTTCATGGCCGTCCCGTAGGCGGGCAGGCCCGCGACCATCATCTCCAGCTCCACCATGCCCAGCGAGGAGTTGTCGAACAGGACCACCTTCACCGGCAGGTCGTACTGCACCAGGGTCAGGAAGTCGCCCATCAGCATGGCGAAGCCGCCGTCCCCCGACATGGACACCACCTGGCGGCCGCGGTCGGTGAACTGCGCGCCGATCGCCATCGGCAGCGCGTTGGCCATCGAGCCGTGCGAGAAGGAACCGATGATGCGGCGGCGCCCGTTGGGCGAGATGTAGCGGGCGCCCCAGACGTTGCACATGCCCGTGTCGATGGTGAACACGGCGTCGTCGTCGGCCACTTCGTCCAGGACGGCGGCCACGTACTCGGGGTGGATCGGGACGTGCTTGTCCACCTTCCTCGTGTACGCCTTGACGACCCCCTCCAGGGCGTCCGCGTGCTTCTTGAGCATCCGGTCCAGGAAGCGCCGGTCCATCTTGTCCCGCACCCGCGGCACGAGACAGCGCAGGGTCTCCTTCACATCGCCCCACACCGCGAGGTCGAGCCTGGAGCGGCGGCCGAGGTTCTCGGGCCGGACGTCGATCTGGGCGATCTTCACATCGGTGGGCAGGAAGGCGTTGTACGGGAAGTCGGTGCCGAGCAGGATCAGCAGGTCGCACTCGTGGGTGGCCTCGTAGGCGGCGCCGTAGCCGAGCAGTCCGCTCATGCCGACGTCGTACGGGTTGTCGTACTGGATGAACTCCTTGCCGCGCAGCGCGTGCCCGACCGGGGACTTGATCCGCTCGGCGAACTCCATCACCTCGGCGTGCGCGCCCGCCGTGCCGCTGCCGCAGAACAGGGTGACCTTGTCGGCCTCGTCGATCATCTCGACGAGCCGGTCGATCTCGGCGTCGCCGGGCCGGACGGTGGGCCGGGAGGTGACGATGGCGGTCTCGGCGGCCCTCTCTGGCGCGGGCTCGGCGGCGATGTCGCCGGGCAGCGACACCACGCTGACGCCGCTGCGGCCCACCGCGTTCTGGATGGCCGTCTGGAGCAGCCGGGGCATCTGCTTCGGGTTGGAGATCAGTTCGCTGTAGTGGCTGCACTCGGCGAACAGCCGGTCGGGGTGGGTCTCCTGGAAGTACCCGAGGCCGATCTCGCCGGAGGGGATGTGCGAGGCGAGCGCGAGGACCGGGGCCATGGAGCGGTGGGCGTCGTACAGGCCGTTGACGAGGTGCAGGTTGCCGGGACCGCAGGAGCCGGCGCAGGCCGTCAGACGGCCCGTGATCTGGGCCTCGGCGCCGGCCGCGAAGGCGGCGGTCTCCTCGTGGCGGACGTGGATCCAGTCGATGGCGGCGTTGCGGCGGACCGCGTCGACGACCGGATTGAGGCTGTCCCCGACCACGCCGTACAGGCGTTTGACGCCGGCGCGGACGAGGATGTCGACGAACTGCTCTGCGAGGCTCTGCTTGGCCATGGCGCTCGGGCTCCCCTTCGGTCTGCCGCGGACCCCTCCGCCTCCATGAAGGCACAGCCCCGGCGCTCACGCCTCCCACACGGCGGCGGCCGTACGGTCATCCGCGTAGCCCTTGACCCGCACCTGGGCGTCCGCCAGGAACGCGGCGAGGCCGGGTGGGTCGGGTTCGGACCACCGTCGCGCGAGGTGGGCGCACAGCTCGGGCTCGCCGCGCAGCGGGTCGGTCAGACCGGCGGTGCACATCAGGAGCGCGTCACCCGGTTGGGCCACGGACGCGCGGAAGCGGAAGGGTTCGCGGGGCGGTTCCGGGGCCGGGTCGTACGGGTTCGGCGGGACGGTGATGCCGAGGTCCATGGTGAGCCGGTCGCCGTCCGGGGGCTCAGGCGGCGGCGAGCCGAAGCCGACCAGGGGGTGGCCGGGCGTCTCGGCGACACCGGGTTCGATGTCCTGCCACTCGCCCTCGCGCAGCCGGAACAGGCCGCCGGCGCCGACGCCGAAGAAGACCCGGACGCGGCAGTCGGGGTCGGCGGGCAGGAGCAGGCAGCGCAGGGTGGCCGTGTACTGCTCCGGGTCGACGCCCTGTTCGGCGGCGCTGGCGCGGAGTCTGCCGAGGCTGCGGTCGGTGAGGCGGTGCAGCCCCGACTTCAGGTCGCCGCGCCGGGCCGCGCGGATGTCCTCGGCCAGCCGTGCGTGGCTGCGCCCCACGGCCTCGGCGATCCACTGGCACACCTCGTCGGCCGCGCGGTGCGCGCCCGGGGTGGCGCGGGCGCCGGTCGCCATCGCGACCAGCACCAGCGCCTGATCCCCGGCGCCGAAGCGTGCGGTGAGCAGCGCGTCGCGCCGCGGCTCGCCCCGGTACCGTGCGGAGTCCCCCCGGATCGACACCGCGCGTAGCGTGCACGCCCCGTAGGCGGCCCCGTCCAGCACGGTGTCCGGCACCGCGACGTCCAGCCCGTCCGGCTCGGCCACGGGCAACGCGGTGGGCTCGGCCGCGTAGGTGGGCGGCCGGGAGCCGACATACCCGACAGGAACGCCGCCGCCCCGGACACGCGGTGCGGCGTACGCCGCGGAGGCGGGCGGTGCGACATGCGCCTCCCCGGCGCCCGGTGCGTCGTACGTCTCCGCCTCCGCGCTGCCCGATGCGGCTTGCGCCTCCTCGGCGGACGGTGCGGCATGCGCCTCCCCGGCGGACGGTGCGGCATGCGCCTCCCCGGCGGACGGTGCGGCATGCGCCTCCCCGGCGGACGGTGCGGCATGCGCCTCCCCGGCGGCCGGACCGGCCTCCGCTTCCGCGCCGCCCGATTCGGCTTGCGCCTCCACAGCGGGCGGTGCGGCATGCGCCTCCCCGGCGCCCGATACGGAGTCCGCCTTACCGGCGGCCGGCGCGTCGCACGCCTCCCTGGCGGCCGGTGCGTCGTACGCCTCCGCGCCAGACGGTGCGGCGTACGCCTCCACACCAGGCGGTGCGGCGTACGCCTCCCCGGCAGCCGGTGGCTCGTACGCCTCGCCAGCGCCCACCTCACGTCCGGAGCCGCCCACGGCTCCGACAGATGGAGGCTCCGGCGGCGAAGGAACCGCAGAAGGCGGCGGGGGTGCGGAGGAACGCGGAGAAGCGAACGGAGGTGGAGGGGCGGACGGACGTGGAGGGACGGACCGAGGTGGAGGGGCGGACGGAGGTGCGGAAGGGGGCGAGGGCGTGGACGGGGGCGGAGAAGCGGGTGCGGGCGCGGACGGAGGCGAAGAAGGTGACGGGGGCGCGGGAGGAGGCGGGGGCGTGGACGGAAGCCGCCTCGCGGCGGGGCCGGCCGGGTCAGCGGCGTCCCTGGGCGAGGGACCGCCCGAGCCGGAGCCGGTACCGGCCCAGCGGGTCGACTCGGCGGAGCCCGACGACCAGCCGTCGCCCGTCCCCTCGGAGGAGACGGGAGGCTGAGCCGGCTTCACCGGCGCGGAACCCCAAGCCGCCCCCGCGGCGGGCCCCTCAGCTGGCGCGGACGACCGAGATGGCCGCCCAGGCTCCCCCGGCCCGGAACTCCAAGCGCCCCCCGCAGACGGCCCCTCGGCCGGAGAGGGCGTCCCAGGCAACCGCTCGGACTCCCCCGGCCCGGAGCCCCAAGCAACCCCCGAAACCGGCGCGGGCGGCTGAGACGGCCGCTCCGGCGTCCCCATCCCGGAATCCCGGTCAGCCCCCGAAACCGGCGCGGGCGGCTGAGACGGCCGCTCCGGCGTCCCCATCCCGGAATCCCGGTCAGCCCCCGAAGCCGCCCCCTCCGCCGGTACGGACGACCGAGGCGACCGCTCAGACTCCACCGACCCAGAACCCCGGTCAGCCCCCGAAGCCGGTCCCTCAGCCCGTGCGGACGACCGAGGCGACCGCCCAGGCTCCACCGGCCCAGAACTCCAAGCATCCCCCGCAGACGGCCCCTCGGCCGGTGCGGGCGGCTGAGATGGCCGCTCCGGCGTCCCCATCCCGGAATCCCGGTCAGCCCCCAAAGCCGCCCCCTCCGCCGGTGCGGACGACCGAGGCGACCGCCCGGGCTCCACCGGACCGGAGCCCCAAGCAACCCCCGAAGCCGGTGCGGGCGGCTGAGACGGTCGCTCCGGCGTCTCCGTGCCGGGATCCCGGTCGACCTCCACAGCCGTCCCCTCGGCGGGAGAGGCGGACCAAGGCGACCGCTCCGACTCCACCGGACCGGAGCCCCGTGCAACCCCCGAAGCCGGCTCCGCCGGTTCGGAGCCCCGGTCGGCCGCCGACGCCGTGTCCTCGGGGGTGCTGCGCCACCAGTCCGGGGCCGGGTCCGGTGAGTGTGGGATGGGTGGGGGTGCGCCCCCGGAGGGGCCGCCGACCGTTCCGGACGCCGAGGCGAAGCGGTCGTCCAGGGAATCGGAAACCCCGGCCGCGGAGCCGGTGTCCCCGGCGGAGTCGTCGTACAACTGCCCCCACCAGTCGTCCTCTTGACCGGTGGGCCTTCCCCCCTGCTGGCTCATGCCGCCAATTGTCCACCGCAGGGGCCCGGTGGGAACGGGGCATCGGCAAATCCGGCGGACCGAACCGCCCCGCGGCGCGACGAAGTCGCCGGACGGCTCCACCCCCCACGGAGGAGCCGCCCGGCAACACCCGGGTGATCCTGGTCCGGATCACGGTCCGGTCGGCCGAAACACCGCCGTCCGGAACACCCCGACGCGGCCCGCGGTGCCCGGCCCGGACGCCGCGGGCCAGGGCCGCCAGTTGCACCGGCCACCCGCACGGGGTGCGTATCCGTGCAGGCCACGCCCATGGCTGGACACCGGGCACCCATCGGTGCTTCGGTGGCGCCACCTTGTCAGAGTGACCGGCGGTACAGCGATGATGTGCCGCGGCGGTTTTGCGCCGTGGCTGTTTCCCGCCACCGCCGACGCGCCGCGGAACGTGATGCCGGGGATCTGAAAGGGGAGGGACAGCAGCTGATGCTGGCAGCGATAGGTCTGGACGAGACGCACGAGGCGGCGTACCGGGCCCTGGTGTCCGTGGGCGCCGCCGAAGTGCCCGATCTCGCACGGCGGCTGATGCTCGGCGAGCGGGACACCGAGCACGTCCTGCGCCGCCTGGAGCGGCACGGACTCGCGGCCCAGTCCTCGGCCCGGCCCGGCCGCTGGGTGGCCGCGCCGCCCGGGGTCGCGCTGGGCGCACTGCTCACCCAGCACCGCCACGAGCTGGAGCGGGCGGAACTGGCCGCCGCGCTGCTCGCCGAGGAGTACCGGGCGGCGGCCTCCGAGCCCGCGGTGCACGACCTGGTCGAGGTGGTCACCGGCGCCCCCGCGGTCGCCCAGCGCTTCCTCCAGCTCCAGCTCGGGGCGAGCGAGGAGGTGTGCGCGCTGGTCACGGGCAACCCGATCGCCGTCTCCTCGATGGAGAACCACGCCGAGGAGCAGGCGGCCGCCCGCGGGGTCCGCTACCGGGTGGTGCTCGAACGCGCCGTGCTGGACAAGCCGAACGGCGTCACGGAGCTGACCGCCGCGCTCGGCCGCGACGAACAGGTGCGGGTCGTCGAGACCGTGCCGACCAAACTGGTCGTCGCCGACCGGACGCTCGCCATGGTGCCGCTCACGTCGCACACCCCGGAGCCCACCGCGCTGGTCGTGCACGCCAGCGGCCTGCTGGAGCTGCTGTACGAGCTGTTCGAGTCGGTGTGGCGGGAGGCGCTGCCGCTGCGGCTCGGGGCGTCCGGCGTGACCGAGGAGGGCCGGCACGGCCCCGACGCCATCGACCTGGAGGTGCTGTCGCTGCTGCTGGCCGGTCTGACGGACGCGAGCGTCGCCAAGCAACTCGACCTGGGTCTGCGGACCGTGCAGCGCCGGGTGAAGCGGCTGATGGAGCTGACCGGGGTGAGCACCCGGCTGCAACTGGGCTGGCACGCCTACGAACGGGGCTGGGTGGCCCGCGAGCGGCACGGCTGACCGCGCCGGCGTCTACAGCGCGCCCTCCAGCGTCAGCAGCCGCACCTTCCGCTCCAGACCGCCCGCGTAGCCGGTCAGGGAACCGTCCGCGCCGATCACGCGGTGGCAGGGGCGCAGCACCAGGAGCGGGTTGGCGCCGATGGCTCCGCCGACGGCCCGAACGGCGGCGCGGGGAGCGCCGATCCGCGCGGCGATCTCGCCGTACGTGGTGGTCGAGCCGTACGGAACGTCGTCGAGGGCGGCCCACACCCGCTCCCGGAACGCGGTGCCGGAGGTGCGCAACGGCAGCCGGAACTCCTTGAGTTCACCGGCGAAGTAGGCGCGGAGCTGTTCCTCCGCCTCGCGGAACGGCCCGGCGTCGTGGCGCCAGTCGGCCTGGGCCTCGCGACCGCCCTTCTGGCCGGGCACGGACAGCGAGGTCAGTGCGCCGGACGAGTCGGCGGTCAGCAGCAGGGGGCACAGCGGGCTGTCGAGGGTGGTCCAGTAGGTCGTACCGGTGGGGGTCGCGGGCACGTGCGTGGTCATGGGATGGTCTCCAGCTCTTCGGCGGCACGCAGGTGCCGCAGGGCGTACGAGCGCCAGGGGCGCCAGCTTTCGGGAGTGTCCGCGCCGGGCGGGGCCACGTCGGGGTCGCCGAGGGCCCGGGTGCGGATGGCGGCGGCCGTGGCCGGATCCAGACCGGGCAGGGCGAGCAGCGCCCTGTGCGTGTCGTCGCGGTCGGCGCCCGGGTCCAGCCGCACCGTTCCGTCGGCGAGGGCGGCGGCCAGCGCGCCCAGGGGGCCGTCCGGCTCGGCCTCGGCGAGGACGGCCGGCTCGGGGAAGAGGTGGGTCAGCGTGCCGGTGGGAGCGTCCAGCGCCTTGCCGTAGCGCCGTACCAGCTCCGCGGCGGCCGCCGGTCCCACCAGCGCCCGGACCGCCGTCTCCGGCGGGTCCGCCGAGCCCGGCGAGCGCAGGCCGGGCCGGGCGGCGACCAGTGGAGCCAGCCGCGGGTCCGCGCCGAGCCGCTCGTCGACGGCGTACGGGTCGGCGTCCAGGTCGAACAGCCGGCGCAGCCGCTGTACGGCCGTGGTCAGATCGCGTGGGTCGGTCAGGTGGAGCCGAGCCTCCAGCCAGCCGCCGGGATGCGCGCCGGATCCGGTCCGCGGTGCGCCGGAGCGCTCGTCCACGGCGGCGGTCCCGGTGCCGTACGGCAGGCGAAGGGTGCGCCGGTAGGTCCGTCGGCCGGGCGCGCCGTCGATCTCCTCGACGCCGGGCACGGCCTCGCGTTCCAGCAGGTCGAAGACGGGGCCGGCCTGGTAGGGGCCTCGGTGGGCGAGCCGCAGCGGGATCCCGGCGGTGGGCGCCGCGGGGCGGCGGCCCCGTGCCCTGCGGGCGGTGGCGCGCAACTCGCTGGGGGTCGCGGCGTAGACGGACCGCATCGTGTCGTTGAACTGCCGCACGCTGGCGAACCCGGCCGCGAACGCGATCTGGGTGACCGGCAGGTCCGTGGTCCGGAGCAGGACGCGCGCGCTGTGCGCCCGCTGGGCGCGGGCGAGCGCGACGGGCCCGGCGCCCAGCTCGGCGGTGAGCTGCCGGCGCACCTGCCGCTCGCTGTAGCCGAGCCGCGTGGCGAGCCCGGCGACGCCCTCCCGGTCGATCACGCCGTCGCCGATCAGCCGCATGGCCCGCCCGACGGCGTCCGCCCGTACGTTCCAGTCGGCGGAGCCGGGCACCGCGTCCGGCCGGCAGCGCCGGCAGGCGCGGAAGCCCGCGCCCTGCGCGGCGGCGGCCGTGGGGTAGAACCGCACGTGGTGCCGTTTGGGGGTCACGGCCGGGCAGCTGGGACGGCAGTAGATCCCGGTCGTCTCCACGGCGAAGAAGAACTCCCCGTCGAACCGGCCGTCCCGGCTGCGTACGGCCTCGTACCTGGTGTCCTCGTCCATCACGCCGTCCAGTGTCCGCCCCCGCGCGGGGATGCCGCTGGCGGAAATCGGACACCACGGCTCACATGACGGGCTGGGGTCTTTCGTTTGGATCAGGCCGGATCAGGGAGCGGGGTCTGGTGCCGTGCATCGCAAGGCGAAGGAGGGCGGCAGGGCGGAGCCCTGCCAACCGACGACAACGCGGCGAGGCACGGTGCCAGGGCCTGCGAGCCCGGCATGATCCAAACGAGAGGCCCTAGTGCCGGCGCCCCCGCTTGGCCTCCATCGCGGCCCGGCCCTCGGCGCCCTTGCGCTTCCAGTCCCGCCGGATCTCCGCGCGCAGCCGCGCGTCGGTCTTGGCGACGATCCACTGGTTCTCGCGCAGGAGCTTGCGGTAGCTCTCCAGCCGCCGCTGGGGCAGCTCACCGGCGTCGACGTCGGCGAGCACCGCGCACCCCGGCTCGCTGTCGTGGGCGCAGTCCTGGAACCGGCACCGCCCGGCCAGCTCCTCGATCTCGGAGAACACCTGTCCGACGCCGCTCTCGGCGTCCCACAGGCCCACTCCGCGCAGCCCCGGGGTGTCGATCAGCACACCGCCGCCCGGCAGCGCGAGCAGGTTGCGGGTGGTGGTCGTGTGCCGGCCCTTGCCGTCGACGTCCCGTGCGGCCTGTACGGTCATCACGTCCTCGCCGAGCAGCACGTTCGCGAGCGTGGACTTGCCCGCTCCGGACGACCCGAGCAGCACGGACGTGCCCGAGGAGACGACGGCGAGGAGTACGTCGAGCCCGTCGCCGGTAACAGCGCTGACGGGCAGCACCGGCACACCGGGCGCGCTCGTCTCCACGTCCTGGACGAGATACCCCAGTCCCGTCGCGTCCGGCACGAGGTCGGCCTTGGTCAGCACGATCAGCGGCTGCGCGCCGGATTCCCAGGCCAGCGCCAGGTAGCGCTCGATGCGGCCGAGGTCGAGTTCGACCGCGAGGGACACCGCGACGATCGCGTGGTCGACGTTGGCGGCGAGGATCTGGCCCTCGGACCGCTTGGACGAGGTGGAGCGCACGAAGGCGGTGCGCCGGGGCAGCGTCGTGCGGACGTAGCGCGGGTTGCCGCCGGGTTCGACGGCGACCCAGTCGCCGGTGCACACCACCCGCATCGGGTCGTGCGGGGTGACGAACGCGGTGTCGGCGCGCAGCACACCGCCGGCGGTGACGACGTCGCACTGCCCCCGGTCGACGCGGATCACCCGGCCCGGCAGCAGGCCTTCGGCGGTGTACGGGGTGAAGCCCGACTCCCAGCCCTCGTCCCAGCCGTAGGGGGCGAGTGGGTGCGGCGAGACGGAAGAGGGAACGGAAGAAGCGGAGGAACGCAAGGGGGAACCCTTCACGAGGGCGGCCCCGACTGCCCGCGACGGTGCGCGCGGGCGTGCAGGAGGTGTCAGCCGGTGGCCGCGGAGGTGGAGTGGATGGTCCTGTCGTTGCGGGCAGCGCCCATTACCGAGACAGCCATGGGTCACACCTCCTCTTTCTCCGCGAGAACTCAGCGCACTCAGCGCCCTCAGCGAACTCTGTGAACCGGCAGCGTCGGCCGCCGGCCTCCGCGTGATGCGAGCCTCACCGTAGGGGAGCGCGGGGAAGCGGCGCCACCGAATTACGCTGGCGCCGCCCGCCGTCACCCGATGCGCTCCCAGCCGCGCCGGGGCGGGCTTCCGCTCGGGTGAAGAGCCGGCGTGAGCGCACCAGCGCCTGCGTCACTTCACCGTCCAGGCCCGGCTTTGGGGTTCAGCATGTGCGCTTCGACACCGGGTCGGTCTCGTTGACCACCGCGCACCAAACGAAGATGTGGGCCAACAGGCCCTAACGGCGGGCCGGGTGCGCGGCGACCATGGGAGCGTGTCCGACAATGATGGCTTTCGCTCGATGGACCGGCAGGAGTGCCTGCGCCTGATGGCCGAGGTACCGGTGGGCCGTGTCGTCTACACGCGGCAAGCGCTGCCCGCGGTGCTGCCCGTCAACTTCGCCCTGGCGGCGGACGCGTCCGTGCTGCTGCGCACCTCCGCCGGTTCCGACCTCGTCCGCGCCGTGGACGGGGTCGTGGTCGCCTTCGAGGCGGACGCGTTCGACGCGGAGAGCCGGTCGGGCTGGAGCGTCGTCGTCACCGGCCGGGCCACCGTGGTGACCGATCCGGTCGAGCACGAGCGTCTCATGCGGACCGGGCCGCGCTCCTGGATGCCGATCGAGGAGGACGTCTTCATCCGCATCGAGGCCACCATGGTCACCGGACGGGAGCTCACGGATCTACGCGTCGCCAATTGAGCGGTCGCGCGTCTCCGGTTGACGGCACGGAGGTTGACGGCACGAAGGTTGAGCCCACGGAGGGGCCGGGCTGCGCGTACGGTGCGCCGCCCGACCCCCTCGTCGTGTGCGTTCAGCCCGTGGGGTCCGCCGGTGTCTCCTCCGTGGGGGTCAGCCGGGTGGCCGCGCGCGGAGTGCGGCCGCCTTCCGGGCCGTAGCCGAAGCGGATCAGCAGGTGGGGGTGGCACCGGAGCCTCGGGGCGGCGATCGCCGCCCGCAGGTCGGGCCACTCCATCGCCTGGTGCAGCATCGAGGTGCGCACCCCGTACCGGGTGGCCACCAGCAGGGCCCGCTCCATCGCCTGCCCCGCGCGCAGCCAGTCCTCCCGCCGGTCGTGCGGGGTCCACAACAGGGCCACCTGCGCATGCCGTTCGAAACGCAGGACGGGCGGGCGCAGCCCGGGCAGCGGCCCTGTGAAGTCCCGCATCGGCATCCGCCCGGCCGTGTCCCGGGGGCCCAGCGAGGTGAGCGGAATGCCGTGCGGGAGGCGCATGTCCGGCGTGTTGACCCAGGCCCTGGTCTCGGCGGTGCGGGCCGGGTCGGCGGCGTTGCGCGTCTCGGCCTGCGCGGTCAGGCTCAGCAGGCGCCGGGTGCCGGCGAAGTCGGGGACGTCCAGGTGCGCCCCCTCGATCCGCGCCGCCTTGACCATCTCCAGCACGATGTGCTCCGGCACCGGCCGCCCGGTGAAGGGCATCCGGCTGGTGTGCCGGCGCGCGACCGCGTCGTACAGGCAGCGGTACGACGGCTGTGCGTCGGGGGCCGCCACGAACAGCCGGACGGTGGCCAGCAGGCCGGGGTCGCGCGGGTCGGGCAGGAGCGTTACGAGCGGGTCCCAGCCGAGGTGTGCCGCCGCGACCCGGAGGTTGAAGACGGCCGCGCCCACGGAGAGGTGCTGGGCGCGCTGCCGCGGATCGGTCAGCGGCAGGGACCGCGACTCGGCGCGGACGTGGATGGACCGGGTGTCGGCGTCCAGGCCGAACCGCCAGGGCTGGGTGTTGTGGATCGACGGAGCCGCCACGGCCGCGTACAGCAGGCTCTCCAGGGTGGTCGCGTCGACTGCCGATGTCCGCATGACGGCTCCTCCATGGGCTCCCTTGTCGCTTGCCCGTCCACCCTCCTTCGCCGCCCGGCCGGGGCGGAAGGGCTCAGCGGGCCCTCGGCAGGGCCGCAGGTCCCGACCGGGCCGCGGCTGGTGCCGATCAGCCGGGGGCAGCCGTCCCGTGCCGCCGTCGATCCACGGCATGACCGGCCACCGCCGCGATCACCGGCCTGGACAGACGCATCCGGGTCGGCCCCCTCGGCCCGTCGCCGTCCTCCGCGACCCGGTTGCCCCGCCCGGTGCCGACCGCCTTCAGGTCCGCCGCGGCCGCCACAGCCCTGGTGCCGCGGCGGCCCGTGTGGTGTCATGAAAGTGACGGGAAGGACCGGAAGACGCGGGGAAGCGGCGGAAAAGCCGTGCACCGCGCAATCAGGATCCGCGAGAAGTGGATTGTCCTTCCCGTCCATTCGTGTCCGGCCGAACCCCCGCCCCGCTCACCGGTCCGCGGGAGTGATGCGGCGTCCCGTCAGACGAGCGGGGCGGATGCGCACCCAGAGGGTCCGCGGCCCGCCCGCCCAGGGGTCGGAGTGGACCCGCTGCTCCAGCCGGCGCACCGCTTCGGCATTCGTGACCACTTCGGCGCGGCCGACCGCCAGCACACTCCAGCCCTGGCTCATCGTCTCGTCGACCTGGTCCACCTCGAAGGCCACCTCGTGCCCGACGGCCGCGGCGGGGACCGCGTCGGGCGCGGTGCGGAAGACGAGCGCGCCGTCCACCACGTCGTAGTTGACCGGGAAGACCGCGGGCCCGTCCGGGCCGGTCAGCGCGATACGCCCCACTCCGTGCGTGGACAGCAGCGCCCGGCACTCGTCCGGGCCGAGCTCGGACAGCCGAGGGTGGAGCAGTGCCTGTCCCTGCCCGGCTGGCAGGTCCTGGTCGCCGCCGCTCAGCGTGATCAGTGTGGTGCCCAGCGCGTCGGCCAGCCGCACGAGGGTCCCCGTGCCCGGCGCCGACGGGCGCTGCTCGAGATAGGCGAGGTACTGCGGGGACATCCGGGCCCGGCCCGCCGTCTCCTCCAGGCTCAGTCCCCGCTCCCTGCGGGCGGCCGCCAGACGCCTACCGAAGTCCCCCGGCCGGCCCGGCCCGGCGCCGGAGGGTTCCGCGGGGGCCTGTCCGCCGGCCGTGGTCTCCTCGTCCCCCGGGTGCCGGACGTGCGCGTCGGGCCCGGGGAACACCAGCGTGACCTCGCCGGTGTCGGACCAGCGCACGTCGTACGGCGGGGTGCCGTCCTCGTGGTGCAGGCCGACGATCTCGCCGTCGCGCCGTACGTCGCCGGTGACCGGGCTTTCGACGACCAGTCGGTCGCCCAGCTGAGCGTGCATGGCGATGCCTCCCTCATGGGGGTCCGCCCTCCAGGATCGCCCGTCCCCGCCGCCCGCACCAACGGACCCGAGGTCCCTCGCAAAAGGGACGAACGGCGCCGCCTCCGTGCGCGATGGGCCCAAGCCGGCGCGGGTGCGCCGCCGCCACCATGGAGAGTGCGGGCCCGCGTGTGAACCGCGGACCGGCGCACCCGAACCGGTCGGACGGACCGAAGGGAGAGACGTCATGCGACACCGTACGGTGGAGGACCTCATGACCCGCGGAGTCGTCCGGGTCCGCCGGGACGCGCCGTTCAAGCAGGTCGCCAGGGTGCTGGCCGACAACGAGGTGACGGCCGTGCCCGTCGTCGACGAGCTGGACCGTCCCGTGGGGGTGGTCTCCGAGGCGGACCTGCTGCGCACGGTGGCCGGGCGCCCGGACCCGGCCGGCCTGCTGTCCGGGACCCGGGCGGAGGACGCCGGGCACAGCGGCTCCGCCGCCGGCACCGCCGAGGGCCTGATGACGGCGCCGGCGGTGTGCGCGCGCCCCGAGTGGACCGTCGTGGAGGCCGCGCGCCTGATGGACGGGCACCGGGTCAAGCGGCTTCCCGTGGTCGACGAGGGCGGCACCCTGGTGGGCGTCGTCAGCCGCGGCGACCTGCTGCGTGTCTTCCTCCGCCGGGACGAGGCCGTCTTCGAGGAGATCACCCAGGACGTGCTCGCGCGGACCCTGGGGCTGACCCCGGCGGACGTGACGGTCGGGGTGTCCGACGGCCGGGTCTCGCTCAAGGGGACCGTGCGGGCCAGGAGCCTCATCCCGGTGATCGAGCGGCTGTGCGGCGGGGTCGACGGCGTGGTGTCGGTGAGCACCGACGTCATCCACCGGTGCGACGACACCGGCGGACACACCGCCGGCGCATGAGGCACCGGCACCGCCGGACGAAGGTCAGGAGGTCCCGGTCAAAAAGGCCGCAGTCATGAATTCCCGCGTCAGGAGGTCCCGCGCAGCCGGTCCTTGGCCTGGGTGGCGATGACGGCGGCCTGGATGCGCCGCTCCACGCCGAGCTTGGCGAGCAGGCGGGAGATGTGGTTCTTCACCGTCTTCTCGGCCAGGTAGAGGCGCTGGCCGATCTGGCGGTTGGTCAGGCCCTCGCCGATCAGCGCCAGGATCTCCCGTTCCCGGTCGGTCAGTCCGGGCAGCACGTCCGGCTCCTCCTGCGGCTGCTGTCCGCCGCGCAGCCGGGCCATCAGCTTCGTGGTGGCGCTGGGGTCGAGCAGCGACTGGCCGCTCGCCACCGTGCGCACCGCCGAGACCAGGTCCGAGCCCCGGATCTGCTTGAGCACATAGCCGGAGGCTCCCGCCATGATCGAGTCCAGCAGCGCCTCCTCGTCGTCGAACGAGGTCAGCATCAGGCAGGCCAGTTCCGGCAGGCGGGAGCGCAGCTCGCGGCAGACGGTCACGCCGTCGCCGTCCGGCAGCCGGACGTCGAGCACCGCGACGTCCGGTCGCAGGGCGGGGACGCGCACCAGTGCCTGGTCGGCGGTGGCGGCCTCGCCGACCACCGTGATGTCCGGTTCGTCGTTCAGCAGGTCGTGCACCCCACGACGTACCACCTCGTGGTCGTCGAGGAGGAAGACCCGGATCGGGGTGTCGGGTCCGGCCTGCTCACGGTCCGCCATCGGTCGCTCCTTGTGATGTATCGGCTTTCCTCAAGGATCCTTCCCCGAAGCGCGGGCGCGGACCAGGGCCGACCGGCCCTGGTCCGCGCCCGCCGGGGATGGGATCCTGCCCGCCGCCCCACACTCCGGGGGCACGTCCCGGTCAGCCGTCCCAGGACCAGTCCGCCACCTCGGGCAGGTCCACGCCGTGTTCCCGGATCCAGGCGTGGTGGCGCAGCCGGGCGTCCTCCATCCGCTGGCGGACGGCCGCGGCGCGCACCGCGAGGCCGGGGACGCGGTCGATGACGTCCATGACCAGCCGGTAGCGGTCCAGGTCGTTGCTCACCACCATGTCGAACGGCGTGGTCGTGGTGCCGATCTCCTTGTAGCCGCGCACGTGCAGGTGGGGGTGGCCGGCCCGCCGGTAGGCCAGTCGGTGGATCAGCCACGGGTAGCCGTGGTAGGCGAAGATCACCGGCTTGTCCCGGGTGAACAGCCCGTCGTACTCGAAGTCGGTCATCCCGTGCGGGTGCTCCCCGCTGGGCAGCAGCCGGGCGATGTCCACGACGTTGACCACGCGCACGGCCAGGTCGGGCAGGTGCCGGCGCAGCAACTGGGCGGCGGCCAGCACCTCCTGGGTCGGCACGTCGCCCGCGCAGGCCAGCACCACGTCCGGTTCGCGGCTGCCGTCCTCGGTGCCGGCCCACTCCCAGATGCCGGCGCCGCGCGCGCAGTGCACCGCTGCCTGCTCCATGGAGAGCCAGTCGAAGCAGGGCTGCTTGCCGGCGACGATCACGTTGACGTAGTCGCGGCTGCGCAGCGCGTGGTCGGCCACGGACAGCAGGGTGTTGGCGTCCGGCGGGAAGTAGACCCGGACCGCTTCGGGGCTCTTGTTCAGGATGTGGTCGACGAAGCCGGGGTCCTGGTGGGAGAAGCCGTTGTGGTCCTGGCGCCACACGTGCGAGGTCAGCAGGTAGTTGAACGAGGCGATCGGGGCGCGCCAGGGCAGCCGGCGGGTGGTGCGCAGCCACTTGATGTGCTGGTTGACCATCGAGTCGACGATGTGCACGAAGGCCTCGTAGCAGGAGAACAGTCCGTGTCGGCCGGTGAGGAGGTAGCCCTCCAGCCAGCCCTGGCAGGTGTGTTCGGACAGGATCTCCATCACCCGGCCGTGCGGGTCGAGGTGCTCGTCCACCGGCAGGGTCAGGGCCTGCCAGGCCTTGCCGCTGGCGCCGTAGACGGCCTGGAGGCGGTTGGAGGCGGTCTCGTCGGGGCCGACGAGCCGGAAGTCGCGCCGGTCGGTGGTGGCGGCCATGACGTCCTCGAGCATGTCGCCGAGGACGCGGGTGGGCTCGTGCAGGGTCGCGCCGGGCTTGTCGACCTCGACGGCGTGCTTCTCCAGCGGGGGCAGGGGCAGTTCGCGCAGCAGGAGCCCGCCGTTGGCGTGCGGGGTGGCGCCGAGCCGGCGGGTGCCGTGCGGGACGCAGGCCAGCACGTCGGGGCGCGGGGCGCCGCGCTCGTCGAACAGTTCCTCGGGGCGGTACGAGCGCAACCACCGCTCCAACTGCCGCAGGTGTTCCGGGTTGTCCCGGACACCGGCCAGCGGGACCTGGTGGGCGCGCCAGGTGCCCTCCACGGGCAGCCCGTCGACCTCGGCGGGTCCGGTCCAGCCCTTGGGGGTGCGCAGCACGATCACGGGCCAGCGGGGCCGCTCGGTGGCGCCGTCGGTGCGGGCGGCGCGCTGGAAGGCGGCGATGCGGTCGAGCGCGGTGTCCATGGCCGCGGCCATGGCGCGGTGCACGACGGCCGGGTCGTCGCCGGTGACGTGGATCGGGTCGTGGCCGTAGCCCCTGAGCAGGTCGTCGAGTTCCGCCTCGGGGAGGCGGGCCAGGACCGTCGGGTTGGCGATCTTGTAGCCGTTGAGGTGCAGGATCGGCAGGACCGCTCCGTCGTGGACCGGGTCGAGGAACTTGTTGGAGTGCCAGGACGCGGCCAGCGGGCCGGTCTCCGCCTCGCCGTCGCCGATCACGCAGGCGACGACCAGGTCCGGGTTGTCGAGCGCGGCACCGTAGGCGTGGGAGAGGGAGTAGCCGAGTTCGCCGCCCTCGTGGATGGAGCCCGGTGTCTCGGGGGCGACGTGGCTGGGCACCCCGCCGGGGAAGGAGAACTGCTTGAACAGCCGCGCCATGCCGGACGTGTCCCGGGTGATGTCCGGATAGGTCTCGGTGTACGAGCCCTCCAGCCAGGAGTTGGCGAGCACGGCGGGCCCGCCGTGGCCCGGACCCCAGATGCACACGGCGTTCAGGTCGCGAGCCTTGATGGCGCGGTTGAGGTGGGTGTGGACCAGGTTGAGGCCGGGCGAGGTGCCCCAGTGGCCGAGCAGGCGCGGCTTGATGTGTTCCGGGCGCAGCGGTTCGGCCAGCAGCGGGTTGCCCATGAGGTAGATCTGGCCGACGGAGAGGTAGTTCGCGGCGCGCCAGTGGGCGTCCAGCGTCGCGAGCTCCTCGTCCGTGAGCCCGGCGGCTGCCTGCTGCGTCTCGACGGACATCGGGTTTCCTTCCGGGTCGGGACAGCGGTCGGGGGTACCGCGTACGGGTCGGGGGTACCGCGTGCCGGTGGCACACGCTCCCACCCTCCATGCCCCGCCCGGGTACCCGACAGGGCCGTTCGGGTCACTCCTCGGACCGGGCCGTCGGGCCGCCACGCCACCGGGCCGTCCGGGGCTCCGGGCCGATCGCGGCCCCGGGATCAGGCCGTCGCGCAGCTGTGGCCGTTGAGCGTGAAGTCGTACGGCGTGGAGTTGCGGCCGTGCCAGGTGCCGAGGAAGCCGAAGGACAGGGTGCCGTTCGCGGGGACGGACTTGTTGTATTCGGCGGCGGTGGCGATGACGCGGGGGCCGTTCTGGGCGACGGTCGCGTCCCACATCTGGCCGACCTGCTGCCCGTCGGGGAAGGACCAGGCGACGCGCCAGGTGTCCAGGGAGCGGGCGGTGGTGACGGTGACCTTGGCCTGGAAGCCGTCGGTCCACTCGTTCGTCAGGTCGTAGTCGACCCGGCAGACCCCCGTCCCGCTGTTCCCCTGCCCGCCCGTCGCCGGGTCGCCCGCCCCGGGCGCGTCCGTCGCGGGATCGGGCGAGTCGCCCCCGTCGGCGGTGGCCGAGGCGGTGCCCTGCGGCTCCGGGTCGGGGTTCTCGCGGCCGGACCGGGTCGCCGCGCCGCTCGCGGACGACTCGTGGGCCGCGGACACGGAAGCCGCGACGGAGGCGGACGGCATGGGGTCGGCGGCGGGCGGAGCGGCGGGCGGGTCGCCGACCGGGCGGCCGCCGGCGACCTGCCGGCGGCTGTCGTCGCCGCGCTCGGCGTCGTTCGCGGAGCTGCCGAAGGGCATCATCGACACGGCCAGCGCCAGCCCGGACAGGGCGACCGCCGCGGCGAGCAGGCCGCCGCGCACGACCCGCGCCCGAGCGGCGCCCTCCTGCGGCTCCCCGCCCATGTCCGCCGCCGCGGAGCGGTGGGTGCCGAGGCGCACCTCGGCGGCCCGGCGGCGGCGCTCCAGGTAGGCCAGGCCGCCCCAGCCGATGACGCCGCCGGCCAGCGCGGTGGGCAGTCCGCCGCCGTGCGGCCGCAGGCAGGCGGCGGCCTGGGCGCACCCCTCGCAGGTGGCGAGGTGCCGGGAGAGGTCCTCGGGGGTCTCGGCGGCGGACCCGGGCCGGGTGACCGCGTCCAGCAGCCCGGCGTAGCCGCGGCACTCCGCGTCCATCGGGGTGTCGAGGTGGTTGCGGCGGCAGCGGTCCCGGAACAGGGCCCGCACCTGGTCGAGTTCCTCGGACACGCGCGCGGGGTCGAGGCCCAGCCGGCGGGCCACCACGGTCGACGGCAGCGCCTCCACCTCGGCCAGCCACAGCAGCGCGGCGTCCGGTTCCTGGAGGTCCCGCAGGGTGCGCAGGGCGAGCGGGCGGTGCGGCGGCGGGCCGGTGTAGCGGGCGGCCTTGTCGGAGTTGAGCCACAGCCGTAGGTCCGGGTCGAGCCGGTCGCCGAGTCCGCCGGCCTCCCAGGACGCGGCGGTGGCGCGCACGGCCGTCAGCGTCAGCGGGATCGCGGGCAGGCGGGGTGTACGGCGGCCCCGGGACGCACCGGCCTCGGCGGCCCGGACCTCGCGCAGACCCGCGGCGAACGCCTCCGTGGCCAGCTGCCCGGCCGCGCCGGAGCCCGCCGTGCACAGGTCGGCGTAGGAGAGCACCGCGTCCCAGCATTCGGAGAACAGCGCGGCCTCGGTCGCGTCCTTGGGGCTCGGCAGGTCGGGCATGGGTCTCCTGCATCCACGGGCGAGGTCAACTCTCTGCGCACAGGGAGGAGTTGGGGGGAACCTTCCGGCAGAGCACGAGCTTTTCACGCCTTTGACACAACTGACAAGCCACGCATGCAATTGTCGTGACGGATCCCGTGGTCCTCAACTCCGCTCCGTAGTACGGACCGAAGCCCCCATTCGGCTCACGGGATCCGAAAACGCGCCGCGGAGGACTACCGCGCCGCCCCGCCGGCCCCCTGCTCCGCGGTCTCTCGCAACGCCGGCTCCGCCGGCAGGCTGTCCATGAAGGAGCTGACCGAGAAGACCGCGTTGCCGGGGCCGGCCGGGCCGTAGCCGGGGGGCGAGGAGAGGCCGAAGTCGTCCATCGTGGCGCGGTAGGCCTCAAGCAGCCGGATGTGGTACTCCAGCGGCGCGCCCTGCGGGTTGGCCTTGCCCAGCGGGGTGGTGGGCTCCGGGCACCAGGTGGTGAAGCGGGGCGTGATGCCGTGCGACATGAAGAAGCGCAGGCCCTCGGTGGTGGACGCGATGGCCTCGTCGACGGTGGTGAAGCCGAAGGGCTCGGCCATCTCCACGCCCGCCACGAAGTTGGGGATCACATTGCGCGCGCCGAACACCTCGGCGGAGTCCAGGATGCGGCGGTGCCACTCGTCGCGGCCGACGTAGCGCTCCTTGCCCGGGCAGTAGAGCTCGAACAGACGGCGGTCCCACACCTCGAAGTTGGGGTGGTAGATCTGCACGCCGTAGTCCTTGAACCGCTGCACGTCCGGCTTCGGCAGCGCCTGTGCGACGACCTTGCCGATCCAGCGGCCCGGGAAGCGCTCCTCGATGGCCTTGGCGTAGTGGCCGTAGAAGTCGGCCTCGTCGCGGCCCGCCACCTTGGAGGTGACGGCGCCACCGGTGAGGGTGTAGGCGGTCGACGCCTTCTGGGTGTCGTACCGGTCGATGATCTCCAGCGCCTCCAGGACCTCCTCGACGTCCTTGACGCCGGTGTAGGGCCGGCCGGCCGCCTTGTGCTGGCGCCAGTTGTGGTTGATGTCGCAGTACTGGCACTCCTCCTTGGCGCCGAAGTACTGGCAGACCCGGAAGACGGTGAGGTAGATCAGGTAGCCCCACTGGATGGTCGGGGCGACCTCCATCACCGACTTCCCGTTGGACAGCTTGTGCCGGTAGTACTCGGGCATGGGCGGCACGCCGACGTCGGCGATCCGCTTCCCGTCGAGGTAGAGGCCGAGCATCCCCTCGTCGTCGGCGGCCACGCGGTAGGGCGAGGCGGGGTTCACCCGTACGGAGACGACGGTCCGCCGCAGGTCGTACGGTCCGCCGGTGAGGATGATCTCCTCCGGCGGCCGCCGCAGCGCGGCCTCCCCCAGCTCGGGCAGGGTGCCGTGGTCGAAGGAGAAGATGAAGTACGACTTCGGCTTGACCTCGCCGCTCTCGTTGTCACTCAGCGCGGAGGGGTCGAAGGCCACACCGCCCCGGAGCAGGTCCTCCTTGAAGACGGCCTCCCGCGGCACATGCGGGAAGCGCTCCATCAGATCCTCGACCAGCTCGGTACGGCTGTCCATCCCGTTGACTCCTCCCGACTCGCGTGTACGACTTCTCACGGTATGCCTACGCTCGCGCGCGGGTCGTGCCGGGTCCCCCGCACGGAGGCTGCGAACCCCTGCCCGGCGGCCGTCGGGTAGGTTCGCCCGGTGACCTTGTGGGTCGTGGCGTGAGGGCGTGAGGGGCAGGAACAGCGGGATGACCGGGACGACCGTGACCAACTGGGCGGGGAACATCACCTACAGCGCCGCGGAGGTGGACCGGCCGGGCTCGCTCGACGCGGTGCGGGAGCTGGTCGCCCGCAGTGCGCGGGTGCGGGTGCTGGGCAGCGGGCACTCCTTCAACGAGATCGCCGACCCGGGCGCCGGGGGCACCCTGCTCTCCCTGGAGGCGCTGCCCGCCGAGGCGGACGTCGACACGGCGGCCCGCACGGTCCGGGTGGCCGGCGGCCTCCGGTACGCGGAACTGGCCCGCCGGGTGCACGCGCACGGCCTCGCCCTGCCCAACATGGCCTCCCTGCCGCACATCTCCGTGGCCGGCTCGGTGGCGACCGGCACCCACGGCTCCGGCGTGGGCAACGGTCCGCTGGCCGCCCCCGTGCGGGAGGTGGAGATCGTCAGCGCGGACGGCTCGACGGTCGTCATCGGCCGGGGCGACCCGCGGTTCGGCGGGGCCGTCACCTCCCTCGGCGCGCTCGGCGTGGTCACCGCGCTCACCCTGGACCTGGAGCCCGCCTACGAGGTCGAGCAGCACCTGTTCACCGAACTCCCCCTGGAGGGGCTGGACTTCGAGGCGGTGGCGGCCGCCGCGTACAGCGTCAGCCTGTTCACCGACTGGCGCGACCCGGGCTTCCGCCAGGTGTGGCTCAAGCGGCGCACCGACGAGCCGCTGCCCGCCTTCCCCTGGGCGGTACCGGCCAAGGTCGCGCTGCACCCGGTGCCGGGCATGCCGGCGGAGAACTGCACGCAGCAGTTCGGCGTGCCCGGACCCTGGCACGAGCGACTGCCGCACTTCCGCGCCGAGTTCACCCCGAGCAGCGGCGCCGAGTTGCAGTCGGAGTACCTGCTGCCGCGCCGGTACGCCTCCGACGTCCTGCACGCGCTCGACGGGATCCGGGAGACGGTCGCCCCGGTGCTCCAGACGTGCGAGATCCGCACCGTCGCCGCCGACGAGCAGTGGCTGAGCCCCTCCTACGGCCGGGACACCGTCGCCGCGCACTTCACCTGGATCGAGGACACCGCCGCCGTGCTGCCGGTGGTGCGCCGCCTTGAGGAGGCGCTGTCGGACCTCGCCCCCCGCCCGCACTGGGGCAAGGTGTTCACCACACCGTCGGCCGTACTGCGCGACCGGTACCCGCGCCTGGACGACTTCCGCGCGCTGGCCCGGGAGTTGGACCCGGCCGGAAAGTTCACGAACGCCTTCCTCGCGGACCTCCTGGCCCCGTGACCCGCACCTCCGCCCACACCACCTTGTAGGCACGGCCCGCCCGCGGCTCCACGCCCCACCGCTCGGACACGGCCGCCACCAGCAGGAGCCCGCGCCCGCCCTCGCCGTCCGGCTCCCGCAGCACCGGGAGCCGTTCGGTCCGCGCGTCGGCCACCTCCACGCGGACGACCGCGCCCTCCCACAGCGGCCGGACGCGGACGTCCCGCCCGGGGACGCGGCCGTGCCGGACGGCGTTGGCGGCGAGTTCGGCGACGACCAGGGTCACGTTCTCGCCCACCTCGCTCCCGTACGGGAACCCCCAGGCGTCCATCCGATGCGCCACGAGCCGCCGCGCGAGCCGGGCACCTCGCAGATCATGCCGAAGTCGCGTGGCGTCCACGCAGGCATCGACGGTCCCATCCAGTTGCTGGAGACCCCGGAGAACGAGTGGTTCGCCTACTGCGAGGCACAACGAAGCGGCCCACTCCTCGTGGACCCGAAATCGATCAGCGTGCTCCACATGCGTTATGCGAAACTGCGCTCACAGGCTCTCTCTCCGGGCGACACCCGGAGCCTGCTGGAGCGGATGAGAGGAGCGCTAGGAGCACCGACGAACTGTCCTGGTTCAAGAGCAGCTACAGCAGCGGCACCGACGGCGACTGCGTCGAAGTGGCCCTCGCCTGGCGCAAGTCCACGTACAGCGGTGATGACTCCGGCGACTGCGTCGAGGTGGCCAGCTGCCCCACCACCATCCACGTACGCGACTCCAAGAACACCGCCGGCGCTCAGCTCGCCCTCTCCCCCACCGCCTGGTCGGAGTTCATAGGATTCACCGCAGGCGGCCGTCACGGCTGAAGCCGTTGGTGCCGCCAACCTTTTCATAGCGCAGCCGGTCGGGGCTGCCGTACCAGAACTCGATGGACTCGGGTCGTAGCAGATAGCCGGTCCAGCCCTCGGGGCGGGAGACCCTTGCGGGTGCCGCTGAAGCTGGTGGACAGCAGCCGCCCCCGGTCGTCCATCTCCTTGAGCAGCAGCCTCCGGCCGGAGGGCCGTCCAGCGCCGCCCGCTCCCTTTCACTCTTCTCGCGCTGCGCCGCCGAGAGGATCCCGCACGCAGTCTTGTCAGGGACATGCGTCGCTTCTATAGTCCCGTTTCAAACGATGGGAGCGCTCCCATAGAGGCGCAAGCGGGAGCACTCCTCCCTCCGACGTCGCCCTCGAAGAGGCCCCTATGCGACTGCTGCCCCATCGGCTCGACCCCGCGCGCGGCTTACTGTGCGCGCTGCTCACCGCTCTCGCCCTGGTCGCCGCCTTCCTGGCGGCCGCTCCGGCGGCGCACGCCGACACACAGATCTGCGACGCCTTCGGAACGACCACGATCCAGGGCCGCTACGTCGTCCAGAACAACCGCTGGGGCACCGACGCCGCCCAGTGCGTCACCGTCACGGACTCCGGCTTCCGGATCAACCGGGCCGACGGCTCGGCGGCCACCAACGGTGCTCCGAAGTCGTACCCGTCCGTCTACAACGGCTGTCACTACACCAACTGTTCACCGGGCACCTCGCTCCCGGCCCGGCTGGACACCATCTCCAGCGCGCCCACCAGCATCTCGTACGGCTACGTCAGCGACGCGGTCTACGACGCCGCCTACGACATCTGGCTGGACCCGACGCCCCGCAAGGACGGCGTGAACCGGACCGAGATCATGGTCTGGTTCAACAAGGTCGGACCGATCCAGCCGGTGGGTTCGCAGACCGGCACGGCCACGGTCGCCGGCCGGTCCTGGCAGGTGTGGTCCGGCAGCAACGGCTCCAACAACGTGCTGTCCTTCGTCGCCCCGTCGGCGATCACCAACTGGAACTTCGACGTGATGGACTTCGTCCAGCAGGCGGTCTCCCGACAGATGGCCGCGAGCAACTGGTACCTGACGAGCATCCAGGCAGGCTTCGAGCCCTGGCAGAACGGTACCGGGCTCGCCGTGACGTCGTTCTCGTCGGAGATCCGCACGGGTGGCAACGGGGGCGGTGGAGGCGGCGGGGGCGGCAACCCCGGTGGCCAGGCCGCCTGCTCGGTGACGTACGCCACGAACGTCTGGCCGGGCGGGTTCACCGCCGACGTCACCGTCCGCAACACCGGTTCGGCGACGGTGGACGGCTGGCAGCTCGGCTTCACCCTGCCCTCCGGGCAGCGCGTCACCAGCGCCTGGAACGCCACGGTGAACCCGGCCTCGGGTGCCGTCACCGCGACCGCCCTGTCGCACAACAAGGGGATCGCGCCGGGCGGCAACCAGACGTTCGGCTTCCAGGGCACCTACAGCGGCACGTTCGCCGCACCGGGCGCCTTCACCCTCAACGGCACCGTCTGCACGACCGCCTGACGCACCACCACCCCCACAAGGAAGGAAGGACCGAACGTGGCTCGACGCAGCAGACTCTTATCGGTGGCGGCGGCCTTCGCCACCCTTCTCACGGCACTGGGCCTGACCCTGCTCGGACAGGGCCGTGCCGAGGCGCACGGCGTGGCGATGACGCCCGGTTCGCGCACCTATCTGTGTTACGTGGACGCCCGCACGGCGACCGGCAGTCTCGACCCGACGAACCCCGCGTGCCGGGACGCCCTGAACAAGAGCGGCGCCACGCCCCTGTACAACTGGTTCGCGGTGCTCGACTCCAACGCCGGCGGCCGGAACCAGGGTTACGTGCCGGACGGCACCCTGTGCAGCGCGGGAGACCGCTCGCCGTACGACTTCTCCGCCTACAACGCCGCCCGCGCCGACTGGCCCCGGACCCATCTGACCTCCGGGTCCTCGATGCAGGTCCAGTACAGCAACTGGGCCGCCCACCCGGGCGACTTCCGCGTCTACCTGACCAAGCCCGGCTGGTCGTCCACGTCCCAGCTGCGCTGGGCCGACCTGGACCTGATCCAGACGGTCAGCAACCCGCCGCAGGTCGGGTCGCCCGGCACCGACGGCGGCCACTACTACTGGAACCTCGCGCTGCCCTCCGGCCGTTCGGGCAACGCGCTGATCTTCATCCAGTGGGTGCGCTCCGACAGCCAGGAGAACTTCTTCTCCTGCTCGGACATCGTCTTCGACGGCGGCCACGGCGAGGTGACCGGCATCCGGAACTCCGGCTCGCCGAACCCGACTCCGACTCCCACCCCGACCCCCACTCCGACGGATCCGCAGACCGGCTCCTGCATGGCCGTGTACAACGTGGAGAACTCCTGGGGCGGCGGCTTCCAGGGCTCCGTGGAAGTGATGAACCACGGCACGGCACCGCTGAACGGTTGGACGGTGACCTGGAAGCCAGGCGCCGGCACCAAGATCGGCAGCGCCTGGAACGGCAACCTGACCACGGCCGGGGACGGCACGATCACGGTCAAGAACGCCGACTACAACCGGACCGTACCTCCCAACGGCAGTGTCTTCTTCGGATTCACCGCCACATCCACCGGCAACAACTATCCGGTCGGCTCGATCAGCTGCACCACGAGCTGACACCCGCACCGTCCCGCACCGGGCGCGCCGGCACCCCGCCGGCGCGCCCTCTCAGGTGCGCCGGGGAACTCCGCTACGCGGGCCCTTCCTGGGCGCTGAGCGCCTGCACCTCCGCGTACGAGGGAGCGGCGCCCCGCGGAGCACGCCCCTCCGCGACGGCGGCCATCGCCTCCACGGCCGCGCCCAGCGCCCGCCGGTACAGCAGGGAGCCGAGGCTGATCCGGCGTACGCCGAGGTCGGCGAGGTGGGGGACGGCGGGGCCGGTCGGGGAGCAGAGGATGTTGAGGGGCGCGTCGAGGTGCTCCACGAGGGCGGCGATCGCCTCGGGTGCGGTCAGTCCGGGGACGAACACCCCGTCGGCGCCAGCCTGTTGGTAGACGTCGAGCCGGCGCAGTGTCCGCGTGACGTCTCCGTCATCCAGCCAGTACGTGTCCGTGCGCGCGTTGACGAACAGGCCGGGCACGGCGGACTTCACCGCGGTGATCTTCGCGGCGTGCCGGTCGGGCGGCCCGAGTCCGTCCTCCAGGTTGATGCCGCGGGCCCCCGCCTCCCACAGCTGCCGGGCGAACTCGGCCACCTCGTCCGGGTCTTCGCTGAACCCGCCCTCCGCGTCGACGGAGAGCAGGAAGGGCTGCGAGCCGAGCAGGAGGGCGAGGCGGAGGGTGAGTTCACGGGTCGCGGCGGCACCGTCGGGCAGTCCGGCGGAGGCGGCGACGCCGAGGCTGGTGGTGCCGATGGCCGGGAATCCGCGGTCGGCGAGCAGCAGGGCGGAGGCCGCGTCCCAGGCATTCGGAAGCAACAGGGGCGCGTCGGCCTCGTGGAGGTCGGCGAAGGCGGTCATGACAGGTCTCCGACGGCGTCGGCGTAGTACGTGGATCCCGCGAGGTGGCGGGCGAGTTCGCGGAAGCTCCAGCCCTCGCCCGGCGAGTGGTCGAGCTGCTCGTCGGTGAGCGCGTCCAGGCGGTTGGCCCAGATCCGGGCCAGTCGGGTCAGACGGCTGCGCGTCTCGTCGAGATCCGCGGGGGTGAAGGGGGCACGGTCGGACTCGGTCGTGATCGCGGAGGCGTGCCAGCAGTCGGGCTGGGGCTTTTCTCCGGCCAGCCGCGCCTCCAGTTCGGCCAAGTGGTCGATCATGTGGTCGGCGACGCGGCGGATCGCCTTGTGCGGGGTGTACACCCGATCGTCGACGCGCGCGGGCGTGCCGTCCCAGGCGGTCCAGGTGGCGGCCAGTTCGAGCACGTGGTCGACCATGGAGGTGACGGCTGCGGCGGGTGTCTCGTAGGCGGTCTCGCTCATGCGGCCCACGCTAGGGGCCGGTTGTTTCGGTACCGGCCGAACCGTTCGAGTCAGCCCGTCCGCTCCCCCGTGCCGCGCTCCACGCAGAACTCGTTCCCCTCCGGGTCGGCGAGCACCACCCAGCCCGTGCCGTCCCGGTTGCGGCGGTCGGCGACCAGGGTCGCGCCGAGGCCCAGCAGCCGCTCCACCTCCTCGTCGCGGGTGCGGTCCTGCGGCTGGAGGTCCAGGTGCACGCGGTTCTTGGCCGTCTTGTCGTCCGGCACCGTGACGAAGAGCAGGCCGGCGCCCTCGATCAACGCCTCGTCGTCACCCGGCTCGTCGTCCTCGTGCACGGGCAGGTCCAGGACCTTGGACCAGAAGGTGCCCAGGGCGTGGGCGTCGGCGCAGTCGATCGTGACATGGCGTATGGCGGAGGTCATACGGGGATGATGTCAGGGCGTCCTGGGCCGTGCAGGGGAGTTTCGCGGGGCCCGATCGGCTAGCGTCGCGTCATGGACAGCGTCATCCCCAGCGTCACCTCCCCCGCCCTCGCCGACGCGCTCGACGGCGGGGCGGTCGTGCTCGACGGTGGTATGTCGAACCAGTTGGAGTCGGCCGGGTACGACCTGAGCGACGAGCTGTGGTCGGCGCGGCTGCTGGCCGAGCGGCCGGAGGCGGTCACTCAGGCGCACCTGGCGTACTTCGAGGCCGGGGCGAGCGTGGCGATCACCGCGAGCTACCAGGCCACCTTCGAGGGGTTCGCGCAGCGGGGGATCGGACCGGAACGGGCCGCCGGGCTCATGCGGCTGAGCGTGGAGTCGGCGCGGGAGGCGGCGCGGCGGGCGCGCGCGCTCGGGGTGGTACGGCCGTTGTGGGTGGCCGCGTCGGCGGGTCCTTACGGGGCGATGCTCGCCGACGGCTCCGAGTACCGGGGCCGGTACGGGCTCACCGTCGACGAGCTGGAGCGCTTCCACCGGCCCCGCCTGGAGGTGCTGGCCGCCGCCGGGCCCGACGTGCTGGCGCTGGAGACGGTGCCCGACACGGACGAGGCGCGGGCGCTGCTGCGGGCGGTACGCGGGCTGGGGGTGCCGGCCTGGCTCTCGTACACCGTCGCCGGTGACCGTACGCGGGCCGGGCAGCCGTTGGAGGAGGCGTTCGCCCTGGCCGCCGACGTGGACGAGGTGATCGCGGTCGGCGTGAACTGCTGTGCGCCCGGCGACGCGGCGGTCGCCGCGCGGACGGCCGCTCGCGTCACCGGCAAGCCGGTCGTGGTCTACCCCAACAGCGGCGAGTCCTGGGACGCCGAGGCCCGCGCCTGGACCGGCCGCTCCACCTTCACCCCGGACCAGGTCGAACGCTGGCGCGCCTCCGGCGCCCGCCTGATCGGCGGCTGCTGCCGGGTGGGCCCGGGGGCGATCTCGGAGATCGCCCGCGTGCTGTCGCCCCGGTAGCGGCCCCACGGCACCCTCACGGGGCCGACGGACACCCGCGGCCCTTCCAACAGCGGGCGGGTGGCGACTCCTGCCGGACGGAACCCGGCGATCACGGTGGTGGCCCGCGTACCGACCGCCACCGTGGCCGCGCCACCGCTTCCCCGGCACAATCCACCGGACGGCACACCAGTGCCCGGTCCGACACCAGCCCCGGTCGGCGGCGGCTCCTGCCGGGCCCGGCGCCGGGCGAACACAGCGATCGCCCGGTTGCTGTCGGCCCCGGCCGGTCGCCCGAGCCCCCGCCCAGGTTCCGGCCGTAACCCCCCTCCCCCGGCAGGAGATCGTCAGTGGCCGCTCACCCCGCCCGGGCGGCGCAGGCGTCGTACCACCGTGCGGAGTTCCGCGGCGCGGGCTCGGGTGCCGTCCGGGGCGGGGGGTGACTCGGGGGCGGCCGTCCAGAGGGCGAGTTCGGCGTCGCGCGGGCCGGGGACGGTGTGCGGAGGGCCGTCGCCGAAGACGTGTACCGGGTGGGTGGCGTCCCAGGGCCGCCAGCCGGGGTCGCCGTCGGTGGCGAAGCGGACCCAGGCCGTGTGCATGGCGTCGGCCAGCTCCTGCGGGGCGCCCTCCCCGGCGAGCCTGCGGGAGTCGGGGACGTCGCCGGTGTCGAAGACGAAGCCGAGTTCCAGGGCGTGGCAGGCGCCGAGGTCGGGCAGCAGCGAGGGCCAGGCGAACTCGTAGACGTACGACGAGCCCGGACGCGCGTCGGCCAGGCGGTGCAGCGGGCGGCGCAGCAGGTGGTCGGTGACCAGTTGGCCGACGATCTCGGCGGTACCGGCCCCGGGGCGCAGCGCCCGGTAGCCGCGGACCACCTCGTGCCCGCAGTGGCAGCGGGCCATGGCGCCGGCCAGCGCGACCGGGCCGAGCCGGTCGACGCGCTCCAGCAGCCCGCCGGGGACCAGCCACAGCCGGTACTCGTCGCGGGTCCAGCCCATGAGCAGGTCGGCTCCCCGCGCCGCGTCGCCCTCCACCAGGGCCTGGAGCGGGTCGCGCGGGACGAGGTCGCCGTCGACGACGATGCCGAAGGCGGGCCCGCCGAGGACGGGGCTGCTGAGCCGGCCGACCTCGGCCTGGGTGCGCAGCAGCAGGTCCCGGTCGACGGCGGCGAACGCCTCGGCGGTGGCGGGCGCCTTCAGCCGGGTCGCCATGCGCCGCACCATCCGCCGTACGTTGCCGCGCTCGGCGGCCTCCGGCGGCCCGCTCTGGAGGACCGCGCGCCGGAACAGGCCCTGGGCCTGCGGGGCGGCGATCAGGGCGCCGATGCTGATGGCCCCGGCCGACTGGCCGCACAGGGTGACCCGGTCCGGGTCGCCGCCGAAGGCCGCGATCGACTCGTGGACCCAGCGCAGGGCGGCGAGCTGGTCGCGCAGGCCGGGGTTGGCGGGGGCGTCCGGGAACAGTCCGAAGCCCTCCACGCCGAGCCGGTAGTTCACGGAGACCAGGACGACGCCGTCACGGGCGAAGGCACGCCCGTCGTACACGGGCACGGCGGAGGAACCGCGGGTCAGCGCGCCGCCGTGCAGCCACACCATGACGGGGAGCCGGGCGCCCGGGTCCGGGTCGGGCGTCCACACGTTGAGGTTGAGGCAGTCGTCGCCGGGGACGACCGGATCGGACAGGTACCGGGCGAAGGCCTCGGAGTACGGGGGCTTCGGCGCGGTCGGGCCGAAGAGGGCGGCGTCGCGCACACCGTCCCAGGGCTCGGGCGGCACCGGCGGCCGGAACCGCCGGGGGCCGAAGGGGGGTGCGGCGTACGGGACGCCGCGGAACACGGCCACTCCGTGCTCGTGTCTGCCTCGCACCGCCCCGTAGGGGGTGGTGACCACGGGGTCCGATCTGTCGGCCGTCATGCGCCCACCAGCCCTTCGCCGCGACTTGCACCGGTATCACCGAAGCGCACCGCCGTCTTCCGGTATTCCGGGCGCGGGATGCCGGCACCGGCGTCCGGTGGAAGTCCGGTGGAGCGCTAGCGGTGCTCGCTGCGGCCGAACCTGAGGTAGGCGACCAGGCCGATCACATTGCCGAAGGCGCAGACGGCCAGCCACGCCAGGGGCGAGAGCTGCCTGGTGTCGGGGTGCCGCGAGATGTCGATCATGCAGTAGACGGCGGGGACGAGCGCGACCAGCGGCACTGTCGCCGTCCACGGGGTGGGGGACGACACGGGGAAGGAGTCGGCGAGCACAAAAGGTCTCCTTCTCGAAGGGCGGACGTGGTGGTCATGGGCGGGGTACCGGGTCGGTACCAGTAATGATCGGCCCCGGCAAGGGGAACGGTGGCGGCGGCCGTGGCGCCCCGGGCCGGACCTCACCCGGCGACGGACCCTGCCGCCCACTCGATCCCGCCGCGCAGATGGGCCCGGAAGTCCGGGTCCGCGTAGGCCTCGGAGGCGTGGCCGAGCGCCGTGTAGAAGACGCGGCCCCGGCCCTGTTCGCGGCACCACACCAGGGGGTGGTCGGGGCCCATGCCCCCGCCGCGGTACGACGACTCGTCGGCGCGTGCCAGGACCCGTACGGTGCCGCGGGGGTTGATGCGGAAGTCGTACCACTCGTCGGTGAAGGCCCACTCGGCGGGCAGGTGCCGGGTGGCCGGATGGTCGGGGTCCTCGACCAGGACCCGGCCCGGCTGGTACTCCGGGTGCCGGGCGAACCGGGCGCCGAGCAGTTCGCCGTAGTACGGCCAGTCGTACTCCGTACAGGCCGCCGCGTGCACACCGACGAACCCGCCGCCCCGCTCGACGTACGCGGCGAGGCGCTCCCGGCCGGCCGGGGTGAGCACCTCGCCGCTGGTGGAGAGGAAGACGACGGCGGCGTAGCGCTCCAGGGGCCGGGCGAAGGCCTCGGGGTCCTCGGTGTGCCCGACCTCGAAACCGTCGAGGGCCCGCAGCGCGGCGACGGCGTCCGGGATGGAGTCGTGGCGGTAATCCGCGGTGCGGGTGTGGACGAGGAGTCGGCGGTCCATGGCGGACGACCCTACGCCGCCGGGGCCCGACGGGAGGCGCCGGGCGGCCCGGCAGCCCGGCGTCCGGTCACTCCTTCGACGAGCCGTTCTGGTCGTCCTTGTGCGGGCTCCGCGCATGTGTGGTCTTCACATGGGCCCGCAGCCGTGCCGTCACGTCCTCCGGGGGCAGGAAGCGCGACCACCGCTCGGGGAACTCCGCGGGCATGTCGGGGTCCTCCGGGTCGTCGGGCTCGTTCTCGCGGGTCGCGGCGGAGCGGGCGACGTACTCGGCGATCTGCGCCTCGCGCACCCGCTCGTTGGCGGCGCGGGCCAGGGCCGTGGCGGCGGCCGGCCAGACCCGGTCGATGGCGGCGTTGACCGCCGCCCCAACGAGCACGGCGAACGCGGACACACCGATCCACAGCAGCACGGCGACCGGCGCGGCGAGTGAGCCGTAGATGGTCGGGCCCTCCACGGTGCTGGTGAGGTAGATGCGCAGCAGGAAGCTGCACACCACCCACATGGCGAGGGCGACCAGGGCGCCGGGCACGTCCTCGATCCACGCGGAGCGCACCGGCACGGACACGTGGTACAGCGTGGTCAGGAACACGACGGACAGCACGATCACGACCGGCCAGTACAGGATCTGCACGAGCGTCGTCGACCACGGCACGATCCGCACCACCGCGTCCGGGCCGGCCACCATCAGCGGCAGCGCGATCGAGCCGATCAGCAGGGCCACGATGAACAGACCGAAGGCCAGCAACCGGGTCTTGACGATGCCGCGCACGCCGTCGAGGCCGTACATGACGGTGATGGTGTCGATGAAGACGTTCACCGCGCGCGAGCCCGACCACAGGGCGAACACGAACCCGATGGAGATCACGTCGGGCCGGCCGCCCTTCATGACGTCCCGCAGGATCGGCTGGGTGATCTCCTTGACCCCCTGGTCGGACAGGACCGTGCGGGAGGCGTCCAGGATGTTGCGCTCCAGGCTGGCGATGGTGTGCGCGCCGGTCCAGGTGTCGACGTAGAAGAGCAGTCCGATCAGGCTCAGCAGCAGGGGCGGCACGGACAGCAGGGAGAAGAAGGCCGCCTCGGCCGCCAGTCCCAGGATCCGGTACTCCATGCACGAGTTGACGGTGTCCTTCAGCAGCAGCCAGGCGGTCCTGCGTTTGGATACGTTCCGGTAGAGGGCTCGTGCCCGGTGGAGGCGGCCGGACGGCCTTTCGGGGGTTTCGCTGGCTGACTGCTGCACGAGCCAAAGGTATCTCCGTCGGCTCCCTCCCCCGCACCCGCCGGGGGTCTGGCCACCAGGCAGGACACCTGCGGGGGCCCGGCGGGCCCGGTACGGGGCGGCTGTGTGATGCCCGGTGGCGTACCGCGGGGTAGGTTCCGTCGTATGGCACCCAGCACGCACACCGTGACCAACCAGCCGCCGCCGCTGGTCGGATACGACGTCTTCGCCGCCGATCAGGCCCTGGCCGAGGCGGTCGGACGGCACGTGGAGACGGGGCTGCTCGACGAGGTGCGCGCGGAGCTGACGACGCTCGGGCGGGCCGCCGGCTCCGCCCAGGCGCAGGAGTGGGGGGCGCAGGCCAACGAGAACCCGCCGAGGCTGCGCACCCACGACCGCTACGGTCACCGCGTCGACGAGGTCGAGTTCCACCCGGCCTGGCACCGGTTGCTCGGCAAGGGCGTCTCGGCCGGGCTGACCGCGGCCTGGAACCGTCCGGCCGGTCATGTGCGGCGGGCGGCCGCCTTCCTGGTGTGGACGCAGGTCGAGGCCGGCACCTGCTGCCCGCTGTCGATGACCCACGCGGCCGTGCCCGCGCTGCGCACCGACCCGGAGCTGTCCGCCGAGTGGGAGCCGCGGCTGACGTCCGCGGTCTACGAGCGCGAACTGCGGCCGGCGCACCTGAAGGCCGGGGTGCTGTTCGGCATGGGGATGACCGAGAAGCAGGGCGGCAGCGACGTACGGGCGGCCACCACCGCGGCCAGGCCGCTCGCCGAGGCCGGCGCCTACGAGCTGACCGGGCACAAGTGGTTCTGCTCGGCGCCGATGTCGGACGGGTTCCTGGTGCTGGCGCAGGCCCCTGGGGGTACCTCGCGTGCCGAGGGCGACGGGGGAGGGCTGACCTGCTTCCTGGTGCCGCGGGTGCTGGCGGACGGCACGCGCAACGTATTCCTGATCCAGCGGCTCAAGGACAAGCTGGGCAACCGGTCGAACGCCTCCGCCGAGGTCGAGTTCGACGGAACCTGGGCGCGCCGGGTCGGCGAGGAGGGGCGCGGGGTGCGCACCATCATCGAGATGGTCGCGGCGACCCGGCTGGACTGCGTGCTCGGGTCGGCGGGGCTGATGCGGCAGGCGGTGGCGCAGGCGGTGCACCACTGCGGGCACCGCGAGGCGTTCGGCGGCAAGCTCGTCGACAAGCCGCTGATGCGCAACGTGCTGGCCGACCTCGCGCTGGAGTCGGAGGCGGCGACGACGCTCGCGCTGCGCCTGGCGGCCGCCTACGACGACGGGGGCGAGCAGGAGCGGGCGCTGCTGCGGATCGCGGTGCCGGCCGCCAAGTACTGGGTCACCAAGCGGTGCGCGCCGGTGGCGGTGGAGGCCTCCGAGTGTCTGGGCGGCAACGGGTACGTGGAGGAGTCCGGGATGCCCCGCCTGGTGCGCGAGTCGCCGCTCAACTCGATCTGGGAGGGCGCCGGGAACGTACAGGCACTGGACGTGCTGCGGGCGCTGACGCGGGAGCCGGGGGCGCTCGACGCCTATCTGCGGGAGGTGGGCCTGGCGCGCGGCGCCGACCACCGTCTCGACGCGGCGATCAAACAGTTGCTCACCGAACTCGCCGATCTGGAAGGCGTCGAGGCCCGGGCCCGGCGGCTGACCGAGCGGCTGGCGCTGGTGCTCCAGGGGGCGCTGCTGGTGCGGTTCGCGCCGCCGGACGTCGCCGACGCGTTCTGCGCCTCGCGGCTGGGCGGCGAGTGGGGCGCGGCCTTCGGGGCGCTGCCGCACACCCTGAACCTGGCGGCGGTGGTGGAACGGGCGCGTCCCGCGCACTGAAGCGGGGGTGGTGCTGCGCCGACACGGCACCACCCCCGCGCTTCAGGCCCGTTCCAGGCCGTATACGCCGCACACGGCGGCATTGCACAAGTTTCAAGGAACTCAGGTCTGTTTCACCAGGGTTGCAAGGGGTTGCAACTTGCGCGTCCGCGTGAGAGGACGGCGCCCTTCCGGCAGGGGCCGGGCGGCACGGTGCGCGGGGCGGCCGGGAGGGACGCCACCGTGCGCGACCGCATGGCCGGGGCGCCCCGGGGAAGCCGGTTGCCCGGACCCCTTTCACGGGAGGACCCAGTGGCGAAGGCGTCGGTGGACGTGGCTCCTGGAACCACGAACTGAGCCCGCGCCACGCCGAATTGCTCTACCTTCTCGCCGTGCACCGCACCGGCCGCAGCGCCTCGCAGCCGGCCGAGGCCGTGTTCGGCGATCCGGCCCGCAGGGTGACCGTCCGCGCCGAGATGTCACGGGGTGCTCCGCCCGGACGACCCGACCGGCCTCCTCCCGCACTCGGCGGCACCGGCGGTACGAGGGGAGCGTGTCATCACGGTGCCGTGAGTGGCGCGGGTGGGTGACCCCGGTGACTCCGGTAGGTCAAGGGTTCGGCCCCCGGGGGGGCATCTTCCGCATAATTGCAGGGTCTTCGACCTGTCGCGGGGCGGACTGCCGTAGCATCGCCCCAGGGTCGCCCCAGCCGCTACTCGGTCAACGCTCGGACCTCCCGGAGCAGTTGGCCCGTGCGCGCGGAACAGGCGTCCCGGAGGCGGACCGAGCCCTGAAAAGGGGGCTGTATGAAGCAGCGCGGCAGACACCGCAGGCGCAGACGGGGCAGGGCGCTGCGCGCGGTCCTGGCCGGGGCCGGCCTCGCGCTGACCGCTGCCGCCACCATGATCAGCACCTCGCAGGCCACCGTCGCCGACGACCCCGGAGCCCTGAAGCCGCTCACCTCGTCCGCCGAGCTCGACCGGCTGCGGCTGACCGAGCAGCCGGTGCCGCAGCGGTCCCTCGACCGGCTCGCCGCGGCGATGGGCCGGCCCGTCGGTGTCGGCACGGTGCTCAGCGGCGCCGACCGCTCGCTGCGCGACGCGGACGAGTGCAGCGCCCACGAGAAGAAGGCGCTGCCCGTCGAGCCGGCGGCCACGCGCGCGTACTGCTGGGACCCCGCGGACTCCGCCACCCGCCGGTGGCGGCCGGAGTCGGTGACCACCTCGGGGGACGCCGAGGACAACGGCCGGTGGGGCGCGCACCGGGTGATCCTCTCCGGCTGGACGCACGACACCGACGACGGCCGCGGACTGGCCCGGGTCGCCTTCGTCAACGCCGACGACCCCGGCCACCTCACGTACACCTGGGCGCTGCTCGCCGTCCCGGTCGACGGGGGACGCGACTTCCGCGGGCTCGTCTCGCGTGTGTCGGGGATGGTCTGGTACCGGGACAAACTGCTGGTCACCACCTCCGGCGGCGAGCGCGACGCGCTGTACGTCTACGACCTGCGCCGCATCCACCGCGCCACGGTCGACGGCCAGGAGGTGGGCCGGGTGCCGGGCGGCTGGTCGGCGCACGGCTACCGGTGGGTGCTGCCCGCGGTCGCCTCCTACCGCCCGGCCGACGGCAACTGCGTCCGGGCGGCCGGCGCGGACCTCTCGGCGCTGCCCTGCCCGGACGGCCTCTCCCTGGACCGCAGCTCCGCGCCGGCCAGCCTGGTCGCGAGTCAGGCCGCGCCCACGGACGGCGGCCGCCACACGCGCCTGTGGCGCTACTCCTTCAGCCTGGACCCCGTCCGCTCCGGCCTGCTGGCCACCGACTCCGGTGGCACGGCGGCCTCGGACGAAGCCTACGGGACGAAGGCGGAGGACGTCCGGGGCGTCCTGTCGCACCGTCCGGGCCCGTCCACGGAACCGGACTGGTACCTGGGCCGCCCCGCGGACGAGGGCACCCACGGCACGCTGTGGCGGCAGGACGAGCGCGGCGCGAAGGCCGCCGAGTGCGGCTCCGAGGACACCCACCGCTGCTGGGGCGACGGCACCGGCTCCCTGTCCTACTGGCAGGAGACCGGCGACGTCTGGTCCCTGTCGGGCCGGATGCTGTTCGCGCTGCCGCTGTCCGCGGTCGAACGGGAGCTGCGCTAGGCCGTCGAACGGGACCGCGCCAGGTCTCCGAGCCGGAACCGCGCCGGGCCGACGCACGGGAACCGCGCCGGGCCGACGGGCGCGTCCCGGGTGAGACCCCGCACTCCCGATCGACACGGGCCCGGCGCGGATGATTCCCTGACCGGCATGACGAGCATCGCCGTGACCACCTGGTCCCTGGAGCAGACCTCCCCCACCGACCTCCTGCCGGCCGCCGTGCCCGAGGGGGACGTACGGGTCGTCCGCTCCGAGGTTCCCTCCCCCGAGTTCAGCCGGTTCCTGTACGCCTCGGTCGGCGGCGACATCCGCTGGACGGACCGGCTGGGCTGGACGTACGCGCGGTGGCGGGAGCACCTGGAGCGTCCGGGTGTCGAGACATGGGTGGCGTACGACCGCGGTACTCCGGCCGGTTACGTCGAGCTGGAGGCACAGGACGAGGGCGTCGTGGAGATCGTCTACTTCGGGCTGATCGAGGCCTTCCGCGGCCGGCGGATCGGCGGCCACCTGCTGTCCAGCGGCACCGCCCGCGCCTGGGACCTGGCAGACCGCTGGCCCGGGCGCACGCCGACGAAGCGGGTGTGGCTGCACACGTGCAGCAAGGACGGCGAGTACGCGATGGACAACTACCAGCGTCGTGGCTTCAAGCTCTTCGACACCAAGGTCGAGGAGGAGGCGGAGGTGGCCACTCCGGGGCCCTGGCCGGGGGCTTACCCGGCCTGACCTGCAGGTGCGCGCACGATCGCGGCCGACGCGCCGAACGACACCCCTGTCCTGAATGCCGGGACAGGGGTGTCCGCATGCCGGACGAAGCTGGACGCTGTCCAGATCGCCGTGCCAGGCTTTCCACCATGTCTGGAACTGGAGTCGCCTTGGTGAGCCGACGGCACGTCGACCACGGCCGCATGTCCAGCGCCATCTGTCCGGCGAGCTGACCTCACCCGCTGTGGCCTGACGGCCACGGGCCCGGGTCCATCGGTTTCCCGATCTCCCGTTTTGCTGCTTTTCCGTTTTCCCCGGTTTTCCGCTTTCCCCCGCTTTCCCCCTGCGCACAGACGCGCATGCCTGCCCGTCTGCCCATGTGCCCTGCGCCCGCACAGTTCAGAGCCGCATTCCCGCTGTCCCGAAGGACGTATCGACCATGGCCGCCTCTCCGCAGAACCCCACCGCGCCCCGCCGCAAGGTGAGCCGTCACCGCGGCGAGGGGCAGTGGGCCGTGGGGCACCTGACCCCGCTCAACGGCAACGAACAGTTCAAGAAGGACGACGACGGTCTCAATGTGCGGACACGCATTGAGACGATCTACTCCAAGCGCGGTTTCGACTCGATCGACCCCAACGACCTGCGCGGCCGGATGCGCTGGTGGGGGCTCTACACCCAGCGCAAGCCCGGCATCGACGGCGGCAAGACCGCGATCCTGGAGCCGGAGGAGCTGGACGACCGCTACTTCATGATGCGCGTGCGCATCGACGGTGGCCGGCTCACCACCCGGCAACTTCGGGTCATCGGCGAGGTCTCGCAGGAGTTCGCGCGCGGCACCGCCGACATCACCGACCGGCAGAACATCCAGTACCACTGGATCCGGATCGAGGACGTGCCGGAGATCTGGAACCGCCTGGAGGCCGTCGGCCTGTCCACCGTCACCGCCTGCGGCGACACCCCGCGCGTGATGATCGGCTCCCCCGTCGCCGGCATCGCCGAGGACGAGATCGTCGACGCCACCCCCGCGCTGGAGGAGATGCAGCGCCGCGTCCTGGGCAACAAGGCGTACTCGAACCTCCCCCGGAAGTTCAAGACGGCCATCTCCGGCTCCCCGCTGCTCGACGTGGTCCACGAGATCAACGACGTCGCGTTCGTGGGCGTGCGCCACCCCGAGCACGGGCCCGGCTTCGACCTGTGGGTCGGCGGCGGCCTGTCCACCAACCCCAAGCTGGGCGTGCGGCTGGGCGCCTGGGTGCCGCTGGAGGAGGTCCCGGACGTCTACGAGGGCGTCCTGTCGATCTTCCGTGACTACGGCTACCGGCGGCTGCGCAACCGGGCCCGGCTGAAGTTCCTGGTCGCCGACTGGGGCGCGGAGAGGTTCCGCCAGGTGCTGGAGGACGAGTACCTGAAGCGCAAGCTCGTCGACGGGCCCGCCCCCGAGGAGCCGGTCCAGCAGTGGCGCGACCACGTCGGCGTGCACCGGCAGAAGGACGGCCGCCACTACGTCGGTTTCGCCCCGCGGGTCGGCCGTATCGACGGCGCCACCCTGACGAAGATCGCCGAGCTGGCCGAGGCGCACGGCTCGGGACGGGTCCGTACCACCGTCGAGCAGAAGATGATCATCCTCGATGTCGAGGAGGGCCAGGTCGACTCGCTGGTCGCCGGTCTGGAGGCCCTGGACCTCACCGCCCGGCCGTCCACGTTCCGGCGCGGCACCATGGCCTGCACCGGCATCGAGTTCTGCAAGCTCGCCATCGTCGAGACCAAGGCGCGCGGCGCCACGCTGATCGACGAACTCGAGCGCCGGCTGCCGGACTTCGACGAGCCGATCACCATCAACCTCAACGGCTGCCCCAACGCCTGCGCCCGCATCCAGGTGGCGGACATCGGCCTCAAGGGCCAACTGGTCGTCGACGACCGGGGCGAGCAGGTCGAGGGCTATCAGGTGCACCTGGGCGGCGCGCTCGGCCTGGAGCCCGGCTTCGGCCGCAAGGTGCGCGGGCTGAAGGTGACGGCGCGGGAGCTGCCCGACTACATCGAGCGGGTCCTGACCCGCTACCAGGAGCGGCGCGAGGACGGCGAGCGGTTCGCCACCTGGGCCGCACGGGCGTCCGAGGAGGAGCTGTCATGAGCGAGCGGGCCGCCCCCTTCTACTGCCCGTACTGCGGCGAGGAGGACCTCCGTCCCAGCGAGGAGGGCCACGGCGCCTGGGAGTGCGCGGGATGCAACCGGGCCTTCCGGCTGAAGTTCCTCGGGCTGCTCGCCCGGGGCGTCGGGCGAGCCGGCCACGAAGGGGACGAGGGGATATGACCACGACTCCGGAAGCAGGCGTGGAAGTCGGGTTGAAGGCAGTGGCCGAACAGGCGGGCCGCGACCTGGAGGACGCCTCCGCGCTGGAGATCCTCCAGTGGGCGGCCGACACCTTCGGCCGCCGGTTCTGCGTCACCTCGTCCATGGAGGACGCGGTGGTCGCCCACCTCGCCTCCCGTGCGATGCCGGGTGTGGACGTGGTGTTCCTCGACACCGGCTACCACTTCCCGGAGACGATCGGCACCCGCGACGCGGTCGAGGCCGTGATGGACGTCCACGTCATCACCCTCACCCCGGAGCAGACGGTCGCCGAGCAGGACGCCGAGTACGGTCCGAAGCTGCACGACCGCGATCCGGACCTGTGCTGCCGGCTGCGCAAGGTGCGGCCGCTGGAGGAGGGCCTGAAGGGCTACACGGCGTGGGCGACCGGGCTGCGCCGCGACGAGTCCCCGACCCGGGCGAACACCCCGGTCGTCGGCTGGGACGAGAAGCGGCGGAAGGTCAAGGTCTCCGCGATCGCCCGCTGGACCCAGGACGACGTGGACGCCTACGTCGCCGAACACGGCGTCCTGACCAACCCGTTGCTGATGGACGGCTACGGCTCCGTGGGCTGCGCGCCCTGCACCCGGCGCCTGCTGGAGGGCGAGGACGCGCGCGCCGGCCGCTGGGCGGGCAGCGCCAAGACCGAGTGCGGACTGCACGGCTGACCCATGACCGTGCTTTCCACGACCGCTTCCAGACACCTTCCAGACACAGGGAGACACACGTGACGACCGGAGCCACCGTCTGGCTCACGGGTCTGCCGAGCGCCGGCAAGACCACCATCGCGCACGAACTGGCCGGGCGGCTGCGTGCGGAGGGCCATCGTGTCGAGGTGCTCGACGGCGACGAGATCCGCGAGTTCCTCTCCGCGGGCCTCGGCTTCAGCCGCGCGGACCGGCACACCAACGTGCGGCGCATCGGCTTCGTCGCCGAACTGCTCGCCCGCAACGGCGTCAAGGCGCTGGTCCCGGTGATCGCGCCGTACACCGACAGCCGCGACGCGGTGCGCGACTGGCACGCGAAGAACGGCACCGCGTACCTGGAGGTGCACGTCGCCACCCCGGTCGAGGTGTGCTCCGTACGCGATGTGAAGGGTCTGTACGCCAAGCAGGCCGCGGGCGAACTGACGGGGCTGACGGGCGTCGACGACCCGTACGAGGAGCCCCTGTCGCCGGACCTGCGCGTCGAGTCGCAGCACCAGACGGTCCGGGAGTCGGCGGCTTCCGTGCACACGCTGCTCAGCGAAAGGGGACTGGCATGACGACCGTCGCCAAGACCAAGGCGGGCGACGAGGGGACGGGCAGCCCGTACGCCCTCTCCCACCTGGACGCGCTGGAATCCGAGGCGGTGCACATCTTCCGCGAGGTGGCGGGCGAGTTCGAGAACCCGGTGATCCTGTTCTCCGGGGGCAAGGACTCCATCGTCATGCTGCACCTGGCGCTGAAGGCGTTCAGGCCCGCCGCGGTCCCCTTCTCGCTGCTGCACGTGGACACCGGGCACAACTTCCCCGAGGTCCTCGACTACCGCGACCGCACGGTGGCCGGGCACGGCCTGCGGCTGCACGTCGCCTCCGTGCAGGACTACATCGACCGGGGCGTCCTCAAGGAGCGCCCGGACGGCACCCGCAACCCGCTCCAGACCCTCCCGCTGACCGAGAAGATCCAGTCCGAGCGGTTCGACGCGGTCTTCGGCGGCGGCCGCCGCGACGAGGAGAAGGCCCGCGCCAAGGAGCGGGTGTTCTCGCTGCGGGACGAGTTCTCCCAGTGGGACCCGCGCCGTCAGCGGCCCGAGCTGTGGAACCTCTACAACGGCCGGCACGCGCCCGGCGAGCACGTCCGCGTGTTCCCGCTGTCCAACTGGACCGAGCTGGACGTGTGGCAGTACATCGCCCGCGAGGGCATCGAGCTGCCCGGGATCTACTACGCCCACACGCGCGAGGTCTTCCGGCGCGACGGCATGTGGCTGACCGCCGGCGACTGGGGCAGCCCCAAGGACGGCGAGGCCGTGGAGAAGCGGCTCGTGCGCTACCGCACCGTCGGCGACATGTCGTGCACCGGCGCCGTGGACTCCGACGCCGACACCATCGAGAAGGTGATCACCGAGATCGCCGCCTCGCGCCTCACCGAGCGCGGCGCCACCCGGGCCGACGACAAGCTGTCCGAGGCCGCGATGGAAGACCGCAAGCGCGAGGGGTACTTCTAGAGATGACCACGACCACGACCACGGACCTGGCGGCCACCACCCTGCTGCGGTTCGCCACCGCCGGCTCCGTCGACGACGGCAAGTCCACCCTGGTGGGCCGGCTGCTGCACGACTCCAAGTCGGTCCTCGCCGACCAGCTGGAGGCCGTGGAGCGCGCCTCCGCGAGCCGCGGCCAGCAGGCCCCGGACCTCGCGCTGCTGACGGACGGGCTGCGCGCCGAGCGCGAGCAGGGCATCACCATCGACGTGGCCTACCGCTACTTCGCCACCCCACGCCGCCGGTTCATCCTCGCCGACACGCCGGGCCATGTGCAGTACACGCGGAACATGGTCACCGGCGCGTCCACCGCCGAGCTGACGGTGATCCTGGTGGACGCCCGCAACGGCGTGGTGGAGCAGACCCGCCGGCACGCGGCGATCGCCGCGCTGCTGCGCGTGCCGCACGTGGTCCTGGCCGTGAACAAGATGGACCTGGTCGACTACCGCGAGTCCGTGTTCGCCGCGATCGCCGAGGAGTTCACGGCGTACGCCACCGAACTGGGCGTCCCCGAGGTCACCGCGATCCCGATCTCGGCGCTGGTCGGAGACAACGTGGTGGAGCCTTCCTCGATCATGGACTGGTACGGCGGCCCGACCGTCCTGGAGCACCTGGAGACGGTCCCCGTCAGCCACGACCTGGCGCACTGCCACGCACGGCTGCCCGTGCAGTACGTGATCCGGCCGCAGACCGCCGAGCACCCCGACTACCGCGGCTACGCCGGCCAGATCGCCGCCGGCAGCTTCCGCGTCGGCGACGAGGTCACGGTGCTGCCGTCCGGCCGCACCAGCCGGATCTCCGGCCTCGACCTGCTCGGCGAGCCGGTCGACGTGGCCTGGACGGCGCAGTCGGTGACGGTCCTGCTCCGGGACGACATCGACGTCTCGCGCGGCGATCTGATCGTGCCGAGCAAGGACGCGCCCGCCACCACCCAGGACGTGGAGGCGACCGTCTGCCACGTCGCCGACCAGCCGCTGACCGTCGGCCACCGGGTGCTGCTCAAGCACGGCACCCGCACGGTCAAGGCGATCGTCAAGGACATCCCGTCCCGGCTCACCCTGGACGACCTGTCCCTGCACCCGCACCCCGGGCAGCTCGTCGCCAACGACATCGGCCGGGTGAAGATCCGCACCGCCGAGCCGCTGCCGGTCGACTCCTACGCCGACTCGCGGCGCACCGGCTCGTTCATCCTGATCGACCCCTCCGACGGCACCACGCTCACCGCGGGCATGGTCGGCGAGTCGTTCGCCTCGCCGATACCGGTCAAGGACGCGGCGGACGAGGACGGCTGGGACTTCTGACCATGAACTCCCCCGACTTCTACTCGACGTTCGCCAAGGAGGGCGGCCGGGTCGGCAGCGGCGCCCTCGGCAGCGGACAGGGCGGAGTGGCCCGATGTGCGCGCTGACGTACGCGCACCGCACGCGCGCCCTCACCCCCCACCCCCCGCGTAGAAGAAGACCTGCCGACCTCCCGGCCACGACCTGACGGGCGTGACCGCCGGGCCTGCGAGAGGACAGCCTCCCGTGCCAGCCAACCTTCCCCCGTTCCGCGACCGCCCGACCGGGGGCACCCGCACGCCCGTACTCCGCCGCGGCCTCGCCGTGGTCGCCGCCCTGCCCCTGCTCACGCTCGCCGCCTGCGGCTACGGCTCCCAGGCCGCCGACGACGGCGCCAAGCAGAAGGTGGCCGCCGGGGCCGAGAAGACCGACGGTCTCGACTCGGTCAGGATCGGCTACTTCGGCAATCTGACGCACGCGACCGCGCTGGTCGGCGTGAACAAGGGCTTCTTCCAGAAGGAGCTGGGCGCCACGGTCGTCAAGCCGTCGGTCTTCAACGCCGGCCCGTCCGAGATCGAGGCCCTCAACTCCGGCTCCATCGACATCGGCTGGATCGGCCCGTCCCCGGCGATCAACGGCTACACCAAGTCGGGCGGCAAGAGCCTGCGCATCATCGGCGGTTCGGCCTCCGGCGGGGTCAAGCTCGTGGTCGACCCGAAGAAGATCAAGTCCCTGAAGGACGTCAAGGGCAAGAAGATCGCGACCCCGCAGCTCGGCAACACGCAGGACGTGGCGTTCCTCAACTGGATCGCCGAGCAGGGCTGGAAGGTCGACGCGCAGAGCGGCAAGGGCGACGTCTCCGTGGTCCGCACCGACAACAAGATCACCCCGGACGCCTACAAGTCCGGCTCCGTCGACGGCGCCTGGGTGCCGGAGCCGACCGCGTCCAAGCTGGTCGCCGAGGGTGCCAAGGTGCTGCTGGACGAGGCGTCGCTGTGGCCCGACAAGAAGTTCGTGATCACGAACATCATCGTGTCGCAGAAGTTCCTCAAGGAGCACCCGAAGGCCGTCGAGGCGGTACTGAAGGCCTCCGTGGACACCAACAAGTGGATCAACGCCAACCCGGACGAGGCGAAGGCCGCGGCGAACAGGCAACTGGGGGTCGACTCCGGCAAGGAACTGCCGGAGAACGTCCTGGACCCGGCGTGGAAGTCCATCCAGATCACCGACGACCCGCTGGCCTCGACCCTCGACGCCCAGGCGCAGCACGCGGTCAAGGCGGGCCTGCTGCAGAGCCCGAAACTGGCCGGCATCTACGACCTCGCCCCGCTGAACAAGGTCCTGAGGGCCGCGGGCGAGCCGACCGTCAGCGACGCCGGTCTCGGCGCCGAGTAAAGCCCGTAGCCGAAGAGTTCCCAGGAGGTGACGACCATGGCCACGACCCTCGCCAGGGCCGCCGAGACCGTAGAGCACGCGGCCCGCCTCGAGAACGTCTCGAAGTCCTTCGCGGGACCGGGCGGACAGCAGCTCGTCCTGGACGGCATCAGCCTCGATGTCGCTCCGGGCGAGTTCGTCACCCTCCTGGGGGCCTCGGGCTGCGGCAAGTCCACCCTGCTGAACCTGGCGGCGGGGCTGGACCAGCCGACCGCCGGGTCCATCACGACGGACGGCCGCCCCGCCCTGATGTTCCAGGAGCACGCCCTCTTCCCCTGGCTGACCGCGGGCAAGAACATCGAACTCGCCCTCCGGCTGCGGGGGGTGGCGAAGCCGGAGCGGCGCGGCCGGGCCGAGGAGCTGCTCGAACTCGTCCGGCTGAAGGGCGCGTACGGCAAGCGCGTCCACGAACTGTCCGGCGGGATGCGCCAGCGCGTCGCGATGGCCCGCGCGCTGGCCCAGGAGAGCAACCTGCTGCTGATGGACGAGCCGTTCGCGGCGCTCGACGCCATCACGCGGGACGTCCTGCACGACGAGCTGACCCGGATCTGGCAGCAGACCGGGGTGTCGGTGCTGTTCGTCACGCACAACGTGCGCGAGGCGGTGCGGCTGGCCCAGCGCGTGGTGCTGCTGTCCTCCCGCCCGGGCCGGGTGGCCCGTGAGTGGACGGTGGACATCCCGCAGCCGCGCCGTATCGAGGACGCGCCCGTGGCGGAACTGTCCCTGGAGATCACCGAAGTCCTGCGTGGGGAGATCCGCCGACATGGCCAGCACTGAGACGAAGACGGCGCGGGGCGCCGAACTGGCCGACGTGGAGGCCGGTCTGGACGCCCTGGAGGCCACGACGGCCGGCCGTACGCCGCTGCGCCAGACCCTGGTCAACAAGGTCCTGCCACCAATCGTGGCGATCGCGGTGGTCCTGGTGGTCTGGCAGGCACTGATCTCCTTCAAGGTGGTCGACGACCCGAGCAGGCTGCCCTCACCCGCCGACGTGGGCGGCGAGTTCAAGGACGCCTGGTTGCAGGGCAAGCTGCTCGGCTTCATCTGGACGTCCGTCTCGCGCGGGCTGCTGGGCTTCCTGTTCGCGCTGGCGATCGGCACCCCGCTGGGCCTGCTGGTGGCCCGGGTGAAGTTCGTGCGCGCGGCCATCGGCCCGATCCTGTCCGGTCTCCAGTCGCTGCCCTCGGTGGCGTGGGTGCCGCCGGCGGTGATCTGGCTGGGCCTGGACAACTCGATGATGTACGCGGTGATCCTGCTCGGCGCGGTCCCGTCCATCGCCAACGGGCTGGTGTCCGGCATCGACCAGGTGCCGCCGCTGTTCCTGCGGGCGGGCCGCACGATGGGCGCGACGGGTGTCCGGGGCGCCTGGCACATCGTCCTGCCGGCCGCGCTGCCGGGCTATCTGGCCGGTCTGAAGCAGGGCTGGGCCTTCTCCTGGCGCTCGCTGATGGCGGCGGAGATCATCGCCTCCTCGCCGGACCTGGGCATCGGCCTGGGCGCGCTGCTGGAGAACGGCCGCAACGCCAGCTCCATGGCCATGGTGTTCGAGGCCATCATCCTGATCCTGTTCGTCGGCATCGCCATCGACCTGCTGATCTTCAGTCCACTGGAGCGGTGGGTGCTGCGCAGCCGCGGTCTTCTCGTGAAGAGCTGAACGCCCGTGATCTCCCCGCCGGTTCTCCTCGTCGTCGCCCACGGCAGCCGCGATCCGCGCCATGCCGCGACCGTGCACGCCCTGGTCCGCCGGGTCCGGGCGCTGCGCCCCGGGCTGCGGGTGGAGACGGGCTTCCTGGACTTCAACGTCCCGTCCGTGCCGGGCGTGCTGGAGTCCCTGGCGGCCGACGGGGTGCGGGACGTCGTGGCGCTGCCGCTGCTGCTGACCCGCGCCTTCCACGCCAAGGCGGACATCCCCTCGGTGCTGCGCCGGGCGCCGTCGCGGCTGCGGATCCGGCAGGCGGAGGTCCTCGGCCCCTCACCGCTGCTGACGGACGCCCTGGAACGCCGTCTGTACGAGGCGGGTCTCGACCCCGCCGACAAGTCCTCGACCGGGGTCGTACTGGCCTCGGCGGGGTCCTCCGACCCGGAGGCGAGCGCAGTGATCGCAGAAATCGCGCGGGAGTGGCGGCACACCGGCTGGTGCGCCGTGCGGCCTGCGTTCGCCTCCGCATCCACACCCCGCACCGAGGACGCGGTGCGGGAACTGCGAGAACTGGGCTGCGCCAAGGTCGCGGTCGCGCCGTACGTGCTGGCACCGGGTTTCCTGCCGGAACGCATCGCTCGGGGCGCGGCCGAGGCCGGGGCCGACCTGCTGGCCGGGGTGCTCGGCCCCGCGCCCGAGGTGGCCCGGGTCCTGCTGGAGCGCTACGACACCGCCCGGCTGCCGCTGTCCGCGGCCCTGGGAGCCTGACGGACGGGCGCCTGCTCCGGCCGCGGCCCGGCACTCCCCCGTGGTGCCGGTCCGCGGACGGTCCGACCACCGGCCGCCGATGATCGGCGAGCGGTGGTGTCGTTCAGTTCAGCGCACGGCGGTACGCAAGTGTCACTTCCGTACAGCGGGCGGGGCTCCGAATGTGGATCATCCGGTCCAAGCCGTGCGCCGAGGGGTGCGCGGCCGGTGCACGGCCCGGTCGGTCGCCACTCAGTCGAAGCGGAGTGATCCGGTGCGGGTGCGCTTGAGCTCGAAGAAGTCCGGCCGGGCCGCCAGGACCCGGAAGGCGTCGAACAGCTCGGCCGCCTCGGCCCCGCGCGGGATGGCCCGCAGTACGGGGCCGAACCACACCGTTCCGTCGACATGAATGGTGGGCGTACCCACATACACGCCCGTGTCCGCCTCGGCGCCGGCCTCGTGACTGCGCCGTACCGCCTCGTCGTAGGACGGGTCGTGCGCGGCCGCCGCCAGGTCCTGGTCGAGTCCGAGTTCGGACAGGGACCCGGCGACCACCGCGTCGAAGTCCTCCTCCCCGCGTTCGTGGATGCGGACGCCGAACGCGGTGTACAGGTCCCGCAGCACCTTCTCGCCGTGCCGCTCGGCGGCGGCGACCGCGACGCGCACCGGGCCGATCGACTTGTCGACCAGTTCCCGGTACCAGTCGGGCAGTTCGTTGCCGGTGTTGTGCAGGTACAGGCTCATGACGCGGAACCCGAGGTCGAGCGGACGCTCGCGTTCCACCTCCAGCAGCCAGCGGGAGGTGATCCAGGCGAAGGGGCAGGCGGGGTCGAAGAAGAAGTCGACGCGGGTCGGCGAGTCAGGGGTCATGGCGTCGACGCTAGTGCCCGATTGGCACAGGGTCGCGGTCCAATCAGAAGGTCTTTTCATGGGCCACCTGGTCCGCCTGGCCCACCTGGCCTGCCGGGTCCGCCGGTTCCGTCTGGCTCCCCTGACCCGCCCGGTCCGCCTGACCCGCCTGACCCGCCCGGTCCGCCCCGTCCGCCTGGCCCACCTGGCCCACCTGGTCTGCCAGGTCCGCCCGGCCCCCCTACTCCGCCCGCAGCCCTCCCTCCCGCAGCGCCGCGAGGTGCGCTCCGTGCGCGACCAGCACGACCTCGCGCCCGCTCTGCGCCAGCCACCCCCCGATGGCACCGCCGACCGCCCCTGCCCCGATGATGATGTAGCGCAGGGGACGAGCCTCCCACAGCCATCCGTGCGCTTCTCTTACCGGACGATCAAGGAGACCGTGTGACCCCGGAGTTGTTCACGCTCGGCGGCGACCTGCCCGTACGGCGCCTCGGCTACGGCACCGCGCAGCTCACCGGCCCCGGCTACTGGGGCCCGCGCGGCGACGCCCGGGACGCGGTGGCCGTGCTGCGGCGGGCGGTCGAGCGCGGGGTGACCCTGATCGACACCGCGGACAACTACGGGCCGTGTGTCGCCGAGGAACTGGTGGCCGAGGCCCTGCGCCCCTACCCCGAGGACCTGGTGATCGCCACCAAGGGCGGGGTGGTCCGCACCAGCGACAGCGCCTGGCACATCGACGGCCGGCCGGAAGCGCTGCGGGCGATGTGCGAGGCGAGCCTGCGCCGGCTGCGGCTGGAGCGGATCGACCTGTACCAGCTGCACCGGCTCGACCCCGCCGTGCCGATGGCCGAACAGCTCGGCGCGCTCGAGGAGTTGCGCAAGGAGGGCAAGATCCGCCACATCGGCCTGGACTCCGTCTCCGCCGAACAGCTCGCCGCGGCACTGGAGTCGACCGCCATCGCCTCCGTCCAGAACCGCTACAACCTCCTCGACCGCGCGTCCGAGCCGCTGCTGGAGCTGTGCGAGGAGCACGGGATCGCGTTCCTGCCGTGGTTCCCGCTGGGCAACGGCACGTTGACCGGGCACCCGGAGTGCGCCCGGGTCGCCGCCGCGCACGGCGCCACACCGGGGCAGGTGGCCCTGGCGTGGCTGCTGCACCGCTCCCCCGTGCTCTGCCCGACACCGGGCACGGGCACGCTCGCGCACCTGGAGGAGAACCTGGACGCGGCCGGTGTGTCCCTCCACGCCGACGAGCTGTCCCGGCTGTCCGCTCTCGGGTGAGCGCGCCCGCCCGGATCGCGTCGACCGCGTCCGCCCGGGTCAGGCGTCCGGGGCGGTCAGTTCGACGAGTTTGAGCACCGTGTTCCAGTTCCGGCTGGTGGCGATCAGGTCCTTGTTCAGCCGCTTCCTGGACAGGTGCTCGGCGAGCTTGGAGCGGCCGAGCCCGTCCGGCGCGTACAGGTACAGAGCCCGGTCGCCGAGGCGGAACTCCTCGGGCAGGTAGGCGTCCCGGTCTATCTCCGCGTAGCGCCCCGCTTCGACGGGCGCGGAGAAGTAGGTCACGTGCAGCTGCCTGCCCTCCAGCTCGGCGGCCGGGAACGGGCAGGCCTCGGCGACCGCCCGCAGATAGGCGTGGTCGCGCACGATCACGTCCACCGGGAAGCCGAACCGCTTCTCCAGCGCCGCCGTGAGCTCCGCGGCCAGCGACTCCTCGTCGCCGTGACCGGCGGCGAAGACGGCCTGGCCGCTCTGGAGATGGGTGCGCACGCGGGTGTGACCGAGTTCCGCCACCAGGGTACGCAGCTCGGCCATCGGGACCTTCTTGCCGCCCACGTTGATTCCGCGCAGCAGCGCGGCATACGTCGTCATCCGCCCACGATAGAGCGGCCGGCGGAACGGACACCCTGATCCGCGCCCCCGAGAAGCCGGGATAGGTGTAAGGGGTCGGCGTACTCCCCAGTGCGGAGGAAACGGGGTCCGGCAGGAGGAGCCCCGGCGGGGGCACTTCACCGGTCAGCACGACGAGCGGGGCATCCCCCCTCCCCTACCTTCGATGCGGAAGGTGACGGCAGGGGGCCGTCGCCGCGCACGAGGTCCGCAGGGCCTCTCAAGAAGGGGCAAGCCCGTCATGGTGAACGGAGAGACACGGGTGCGGGGCCTCGCCGCGCGGGCCGGCGGCTGGAGTGCCCGGCATCGATGGGCTGCCGTCGGTATCTGGGTGCTGTTCGTCGTCCTGGCGATGGGGCTCGGTACGGCGGCCGGCCGGCTGGACGTCAAGGAGAGCGACCAGCTCAAGGGCGAGACGCACACCGCAGCGAGGATCATCGAGGACGCGGGGATCAAGGAGCCGGCGAGCGAGACGATCCTGATCCAGGCGAGGGACGGATCCGGCAAGGCCACGGACGCCGGCTTCCGGGCGGCCGTCGGCGACGTGATCACGGCCGTCGAGGGAACCGGCCTGGTCACGGACGTGACCTCGCCGTACGACACGAAGACCATCTCCGGGGACGGCCGCAGCGCGCTGGTGCAGTTCGCGCTGCGCGGCGAGGCGGACACCGCGGGCGAGCGGGTGGAGCCCGTGCTGAAGGCCGTGGCGGACGTGCAGAAGGGCCACTCCTCGCTGCGGATCGAGGAGATCGGCGGCGCCAGCATGCAGAAGCAGTACTCCGACGCCTTCGGGGACGACTTCCAGCAGGCCGAGTTCTCCGCCGTGCCGGTGGCCCTCGGCATTCTGCTGATCGCCTTCGGCGCGCTGGTGGCCGCGCTGCTGCCGGTGGCGCTGGCGATCACCGCGATCATGGCGACGATGGGTCTGATGGGCATCGTCAGCCACCTGCAGCCGATGAGCGACACCGCCAACTCCGTGATGCTGCTGGTCGGGTTGGCGGTCGGCGTCGACTACTGCCTGTTCTACCTGCGCCGCGAGCGCGAGGAGCGGGCGGCCGGGCGGGACCCGGGGACCGCGCTGCGCATCGCCGCCGCGACCAGCGGGCGCGCGATCATCGTCTCCGGCGTCACGGTGTGCGTGGCGATGGCGGGCATGCTGTTCACCGGGGTCGCCGAGTTCGAGGCGATGGGCCTGGCCTCGCTGATGGTGGTGGCGGTCGCCATGGTCGGCTCGGTGACCGTGCTGCCGGCGCTGCTGTCGCTGCTGGGCGAGCGGGTCGAGAAGGGGCGCTTGCCGTTCCTGCGGCGGAGCCGGCGCGGCAACGGGGAGAGCAGGTTCTGGACGGCCGTGCTGCGGCGTGTGCTGGCCCGGCCCGTGGTGTCGGCCGTGGTGGCCGTGGGCGCGCTGCTCGCCGTCGCGGCTCCGGCACTGGGCATGAAGACCTCACAGCTCACGCTGGACCAGGAGTTCGGCGACTCGCTGCCCATCGTGCAGACCTACCAGCGGCTCAACGAGGCCTTCCCCGGCGGTTCCCAGCCGGCCCAGGTGGTCGTGAAGGCCGAGGACGTCAACGCCCCCGAAGTGCGGCAGGCGTTGACCGCGTTCAAGGAGCGGGCCATCGCCTCGGGCGCCTCGCGCGGCCCGGTCGACATCAGGCTGCACGAGGACCGGAACGTCGCTCTCGTCTCCGTCCCGCTGGTCGGCGGCTCGGACCTCGACAAGGCGGGCAGGAGCCTGGAGAAGCTGCGTGACGAGGTGCGGCCCGCCACGCTGGGCAAGGTCGACGGCCTCCAGGCGCCGATCACCGGCCAGGTCGCCGGCTCGCACGACTTCAACGCCCAGCTCGTCGGCTCCGTCGTGCCGGTCTTCGTCTTCGTCGTGGTCTTCGCCTTCCTGCTGATGCTGCTGTCGTTCCGCTCGCTGACCGTCGCGATCACCTCGATCGTGCTGAACCTGCTGTCCGTGGGCGCCGCCTACGGCATCCTCGTCGCGGTCTTCCAGCACGGCTGGGGCGCGTCCCTGGTGGGCGCCCACGGCGTCGGCGCGATCGTCACCTGGCTGCCGCTGTTCCTGTTCGTGATCCTGTTCGGCCTGTCGATGGACTACCACGTCTTCGTGGTCTCCCGGATCCGCGAGGCGCGGCTGCGCGGCCGCGGCACGAAGGACGCCATCCAGCACGGTGTGGTCACCACGGCGGGTGTCGTCACCAGCGCCGCGGTCATCATGGTCGCCGTGTTCGCGATCTTCGGGACGCTGTCCATGCAGTCGATGAAACAGATGGGCGTGGGCCTGGCGGCCGCGGTGCTCATCGACGCCACGGTCATCCGCGGTGTGCTGCTGCCCGCGGTGATGTCCCTGCTGGGCGAACGCAACTGGTACCTGCCCAAGTGGCTGCACCGCCTGCCGGACCTCACCCACGACGAGACCCCCGAGGCGGTCGCGTCCCCGCCCGCACCACCCGCCCCGAGCAAGGGCGAGCCACTGGGCGTGTGAGCCCTCCGCGGGCGGCGCTCGTCACCTTCGCCCGGCGGGCAGTTCGGCCTCGATGAGGTCGGCCGCCCGCCGGGTGCCGCCTTCCTGGGCCATGGCGGCCTGAACGTCCTTCAGCCGCCGGGCCGCCTCGGGGTCGTCGACGAGGGCGAGGGCGGTGGCACGCAGGGTCTCGGCGGTCGCCTCCTCCATGGGGAGGTGACGGGCCACACCGAGGCCCTGGAGCATGTCCGCGTTGCCGAACTGGTCGACGGCCTGCGGTACGGCGATCATCGGCGTCCCGGTGGCCATGCCCTCCTGGCTGCCCCCGGCCCCGGCGTGCGTGACGAACAGGTCCGCCTTGCGCAGGACCGCCAACTGCGGCACCCAGGAGCGCACTTCGACGTTCGCGGGGACGTCACCGAGTTCATCCGGGCGCACGTGCCTGCCGACCTGGAGCACCGTGTGCCAGCCCGGCAGCTCGCCGAAGGCCCTGACGCACTCCCGGTAGAAGTCGGGCTGTTTGGTGAAGGCGGAGCCGAGCGAGACCAGCACCACCTTCTCGGCCCCGGCGGGCCGCTCCCAGTCGCCCTGCGCCGAGCGGTCGCCCTGGCAGGCGCCGACGAAGCTGTAGACCTTCTCGTCGACCCGGTCGGCGTGCGGTTGCAGCGCGCGCGGGATCAGGACGATCGAGCGGTCGGGGCGGCCGACGAACGGGTCCGGGTGCAGGGTGATCCCGTTCTCCGCGAGCCACGCCTCGAAGCGGGCGTAGTAGGCCCGGCCCCGCTCCGTCTTCCTGGGCTCGGCCCACATCGGTTCGGCGACCTCCTCCTCGTACCCCTCCCAGGCCACGAGGTTCGGCGAGAGGGAGATCGCGGGCACGCCCCAGCGGTGGGCGAGGACGCGGGCCGGGTAGGAGGTGATGTCGTGCAGGACGAGGTCCGGCTCGTCGTCCCGGTAGGCCTCGATCAGCTGGGGCAGGGCGTGGATCGCGTCGTTCAGGAACGGCTCGACGTTGTCGAGCAGTGTGCTTCCCCACGCGGAGGGGTCGTCGTCGGGCGAGGGCAGCGTGGAGTGCCAGGGCTTCACCTCCGCGCCGGTCTCGGCGACCTTGTCCGCGAAGACGGGCGGGATGGCGTACGTCACCCGGTGTCCGCGCGCGACGAGTTCCCGGATCACATCGAGGCTGGGGTTCACGTGTCCGTGGGCGGCGATGGAGAACATGGCGATGTGGGTGCGAGTGGGCATGCCCCGGACCCTAGGCGAGACGATACGTCTCGTGCAAAGCGTTTTCGGCCTGCGGTCGGATCACCCCGGCCGGGACACCGGACACCGGCCCCGACCTGTGCGGATGCGACACTGACCCGGCGAAAGGGCGGGGCTTCGGCGCGGATGCCGTGGCCCGGACGAGGACACGGAGGCGGACGATGGACGAGGCGCGGGCTCGGGAGGTACTGGCCGGAACGGGGGTGTTGCCCGGTCCGGCACGCGACGCGCGGCTGCTCGCCCTGGGCGAGAACGCGGTGTTCGCCGCCGGGGACCTCGTCGTCAAGGTGGGCCGGGACGCCGAGCTGTGGGACCGGGCGCGGCGCGAGCTGCGGATCGCGCTGTGGCTGGCCGAGGCCGGTGTCCCGGCGGTGCGGGCCGCCGCCGCGGAGGCGATCCTCACCGAGGGGCATCCGGTGACCGTGTGGCACCGGCTGCCCGACCCGGTGCGGCCCGCCGAGCCGCGGGACCTGGCCGAACTGCTGCGTCTGGTCCACGCCCTGCCCGCCCCCGGCTTCGAGCTGCCGCGCCGCGAGCTGCTCGGCGGCGTGGAACGCTGGCTGCGGCTCGCGGGCGACACGATCGACCCGGCCGACGCGGCGTATCTGCGGGAGCGCCGCGACGGCTTCGCGGCGGCCGCCGCCGCGCTCACCCCGCAGCTGCCGCGGGGTCCGATCCACGGCGACGCGCTGCCGCGCAACGTCCACGTCGGTCCGGACGGGCCGGTCCTGGTCGACCTGGAGACCTTCTCCTCCGACCTGCGCGAGCACGACCTGGTGGTCATGGCCCTGTCCCGGGACCGCTACGGCCTGCCCGCCGAGGCGTACGACGCCTTCACCCAGACGTACGGCTGGGACGTACGCGAGTGGGAGGGCTGCCCGGTGCTGCGCGGCGCCCGCGAGACGGCAAGCTGCGCCTGGGTCGCCCAGCACGCCCCCAGCAACCCCAAGGCACTGGCCGAGTTCGAACGCCGGGTGGCGTCCCTGCGGGACGGGGACACCACCGTGCGCTGGTACCCGTTCTGACCTTTCCGCCCCGGCTGACCTTTCCGCCCCGGCCCGGGATCCGTCGCCGAAGCGGCAGCAGCCGCCGGCGCGGGACGAGCGGAAGCCGGTCCGCGGGCCCGCCGACCGCGACCGCGACCGCGACCGACCAGGCAAGCCGACCGGGACGAACCGGAGCCGACCCTTGGGGCCGACGAGCATGGCCGAATCAGCAAGCCGGCCGCCCGGACCGCGTCCCCCGGCGACCGTGACCGGACCGGCAGGCCCGCCGGGACGAACGGAAGCCGGTCCGCGGCCACGACGAGCGTGACCGGAACTGCGAAGCCCGCCGCTCGGGCCGCGCCCCCGGCGCCCGGGCTCAGACCGTCTCGCCCGCCGGTTGCCGCAGCGGCCACGCGCCGTCGACCACCGCGTCCGGGTCGCCCTTGCGGCGCAGGAAGTCCTGGAAGTCCGCCGCCCAGGCGGCGTGCCACTCGATCTGGCGGCGGTGCAGCTCCGCCGGGCCGAGGGCCGCGACCTTGGAGTGGCGGCCGGCTATCGCGGCGGCCAGCCGGGCCGCCGCGAGGGCGTCGGCCGAGGCGTCGTGGGCGGCGTCCAGGACGATGCCGTACTCCGCGCAGACCGCCTCCAGGGTGCGCTTGCCGCGGCGGTAGCGGTCGGCCCAGCGGTCGATGGTGTACGGGTCGACGACCGGGCCCGGCTCCGCTCCGCCCAGGCGGTCGCTCAGGGACGGCAGTCCGTACCGGTGCAGCTCGGCGGAGAGCAGGGTCAGGTCGAAGGCCGCGTTGTACGCCACGACCGGCACGCCCGTCTTCCAGTAGCCGGTCAGGGCGTCCGCGATGGCGTTCGCGACCCGGTCGGCCGGCTCGCCCTCGGCGGCCGCGCGTTCGTTGCTGATCCCGTGCACCGCCACCGCCTCCGCCGGGATCTCCACGCCGGGATCCGCCAGCCACTCCCGGCGTCCCCTCGGCTCCCCTCCCCTGACCTCGATCACGGCCCCGGTGACGATGCGCGCCTCGCGCGGATCCGTCCCGGTCGTCTCCAGGTCGAAGCCGATCAGCAGCTCCCGGTGCCAGCCCATGGCGGCCCCCCTTCTCGGTGGTGCGTTCCCCCAGTGGCCTCCACGATCGCACGCGCCACTGACAATCCGAGGACCACGTTCCGCTTTCCGCCCGGGGATTGAGGGCGTTTCAGGACACCGGGCGCGAATCCACCCACATCAGCTCGAACTCCTCGCGATAGGCGGAGAAGAGTCCGCCCTCGTCGATCTCGCCGGGTTTGACCACCTTGTTCCCGTTCCGCAGGACGAAGACGGGGGCTTCCATGCCACGGCTGCGGCGCAGATAGGACTGCACGACCGCGATGCCGTCCGAGCCGTCCCCGTCGACCAGGTAGGCGGTGACGCGGGGGGTCTCGTCGTAGACCTGGATCTCGAAGGCGCCCGGGTCTCGCAGCCGGCCGCGCACCCGGCGCATGTGGAGGATGTTCATCTCCACCGAGCGGCTCAGCTCGCCGCGCTTGAGCCCGAGTTCACGCTCGCGCCGCTTCACCGCACTGGACGCCGGGTTCAGGAACAGCAGCCGCACCCGGCAGCCGGACTCGGCGAGCCGCACCATGCGGCGGCCGGAGAAGTTCTGCACGAGCAGGTTCAGGCCGATGCCGATGACGTCCAGGCGGCGGGCGCCGCCGAAGATGTCCTCGGCCGGGAACTGGCGCAGCAGCCGCACCCGGTCGGGGTGCACCGCGACCACGTCCGCGTACCGGTCGCCGACGAGGTCCTCGACCGCGTCGACCGGCAGCCGCCGGGCGGAGGGCACGTCGCCGCCGGTGCCGAGGATGTCGAGCAGCCGTGCGGAGGCCCGCTCGGCCTGGCTGAGCACCGTCTCGGACAGGGCCCGGTTGCGGGAGACGACATTGCGGGCCACCTCCAGCTCGTCCAGGGCGAGTTCGACGTCCCGGCGCTCGTCTATGTAGGGCGCGAAGCACGGCCAGTGCTGCACCACCAGCTCACGCAGTTGCGGCAGGGTGAGGAAGCTGATCACGTTGTCGTCGGCCGGGTCGAGCAAGTAGCCCTTGCGACGGCTTACTTCGCGTACCGCGACGGCCCGCTGCACCCACTCCTGGCCGGCCGGTCCGGCGGCGGCCACCACCCAGTCGTCGCCGTGGACGGGCTCGTAGACGGGGCGCAGCACGGCGGCCACGACGGCGCGCAGCCGCTGTTCGACGAGGTTCAGCCAGATGTAGGCGCGGCCGGCCCGCTGGGCACGCGTGCGCACCTCGCGCCAGGCGCCCGCGTCCCAGTCCAGCTCCGGCCCGATGGCACCCGCGTCCATCGGCCTTGCCAGGGACACCGCACCGGACGGGACGTCTGCGGAGTGCCCCTCGTGACCCTCGTCACCAGGGGGCAGCTCCAGGCCTCCCGAGCCCACCCGTGCACCGCCTTCCGCTCCCCCGGGCACTCCCCGTCCCAACGATCAAGGAAGGGTACTCCGGGAGCGGCGCGCGACGCAGCCGGATGCACAGCTCCTTTCTCAACTTCCGCACGCTGTTTGCCCGTTCCGGCGGGCCGACGCCTGACGAGTGAGCTGATTCATAGCCGGTGACCGGCACCGGCCGCCGTCCGCGACCCGGGCGGCGCGGTGGAACCCCGTGTCCGCCACCTCACCGGGTGAGTGCCGGCCCGCCCGTTGACCTGCGGGCACGCCCTGGCCCCATGGCCCACTCGGACCACCGCGCCCCCTCTGTCCACTCTGCCCACGCTGTCCATCCTGTCCGCGCTGTTGACAGGGGCCCTCCTCGCCCCACGGGCATCTTTCACCCCAGCGGTTCGGCACACGGACGTGCGTCATAGGCGCTTCCCCGACTTTCCTGGAGACTCGGAGCCAAGGCGCCACCCGCGGCGCCGCACACCTGAAAGAGTCTTGTCCATGCAGGTCTGGCCTGGAGAGGCGTACCCACTCGGCGCCACGTACGACGGCGCCGGCACCAACTTCGCGGTCTTCACGGAGGCCGCGGACCGAGTAGAGCTGTGTCTGCTGCACGACGACGGCTCGGAGACGGCGGTGGAACTGCGGGAGAGCGACGCGTTCGTCCGGCACGCGTACGTGCCCGGTGTCATGCCGGGACAGCGGTACGGGTTCCGGGTGCACGGTCCCTACGTCCCGGAGCGCGGACTGCTCTGCAACTCGGCGAAGCTGCTGCTCGACCCGTACGCGCGTGCGATCAGCGGCTCGATCCGGTGGGGGGAGGAGGTGTACGGCTACCACTTCGACGACCCCGGCCGGCGCAACGACCTGGACTCGGCGCCGCACACCATGACGTCCGTCGTGGTCAACCCGTACTTCGACTGGGGCGACGACCGGCTGCCGCGCCGCGGCTACCACGAGACGGTGATCTACGAGGCCCATGTCAAGGGCCTCACCATGCGCCACCCGGGACTGCCCGAGGAGCTGCGCGGCACCTACGCGGGCCTGGCCCACCCGGCGGTCATCGACCATCTGACCGAGCTCGGCGTCACCGCCCTCGAACTGATGCCCGTACACCAGTTCGTGAACGATCACCGCCTGGTCGACCTGGGCCTCAACAACTACTGGGGCTACAACACGATCGGCTTCTTCGCCCCGCACAACGCCTACGCCTCCTGGGGCGACCGCGGCCAGCAGGTCCTGGAGTTCAAGTCGGCGGTCCGGGCGCTGCACGAGGCCGGGATCGAGGTCATCCTGGACGTGGTCTACAACCACACCGCCGAGGGCAACCACCTGGGCCCCACACTGTCGTTCAAGGGCATCGACAACCCGCGCTACTACCGGCTCACCGACGACCCGCGCTACTACATGGACACCACGGGCACCGGGAACTCCCTGCTCATGCGGTCCCCGCACGTGCTCCAGCTGATCATGGACTCGCTGCGCTACTGGGTCACCGAGATGCACGTCGACGGCTTCCGCTTCGACCTGGCGGCCACCCTGGCACGGCAGTTCCACGAGGTGGACCGGCTGTCGTCGTTCTTCGACCTGGTGCAGCAGGACCCGGTGGTCTCCCAGGTGAAGCTGATCGCCGAGCCCTGGGACGTCGGCGAGGGCGGCTACCAGGTGGGGAACTTCCCGCCGCTGTGGACCGAGTGGAACGGCAAGTACCGCGACACCGTGCGGGACCTGTGGCGCGGCGAACCGCGGGCGCTCGCCGAGTTCGCCTCCCGGCTGACCGGCTCCTCCGACCTCTACCAGGACGACGGCCGCCGCCCGCTGGCCTCGATCAACTTCGTCACCTGCCACGATGGTTTCACCCTGCACGACCTGGTGTCGTACAACGACAAGCACAACGAGGCCAACGGCGAGGACAACCGGGACGGCGAGAGCCACAACCGGTCCTGGAACTGCGGCACCGAGGGCGACAGCGACGACCCCCGGGTGCTCGAACTGCGGGCGCGGCAGACGCGGAACTTCGTCGCGACGCTGATGCTGTCCCAGGGCGTGCCCATGATCAGCCACGGCGACGAGTTCGCGCGCACCCAGCGCGGCAACAACAACGCCTACTGCCAGGACAACGAGCTGTCCTGGGTGCGCTGGCCGGAGCCCGGCGAGCAGGACGCCGAACTGCTGGACTTCGTCCGGGCGATGGCGGGGCTGCGCAGGGACCACCCGGTCTTCCGGCGGCGCCGCTTCTTCCACGGACGGCCGGTGGAGGGCACGCACGACGAGCTGTCCGACATCGCCTGGTTCACCCCCGAGGGCCGGGAGATGACCCAGCAGGACTGGGACTCGGCGCGGGCCTCCGCGCTGACCGTGTTCCTCAACGGCAACGCGATCTCGGAGCCCGGCACGCGCGGGGAGCGGATCGCCGACGACTCCTTCCTGCTGATGTTCAACGCCGCGCCGAAGCCGCTCGACTTCGCCGTGCCGGTCGATCACGGACGCCAGTGGCAGGTGGTGGTGGACACCGCGCGCACGGACCCGGTCCCGCCGGGCACCGGCCCCAAGGTGCGGGCCGGGGAACGGCTCACCCTGACGGACCGCAGCCTGACCGTGCTGCGACGGCCCGCGTAGCACCCGTTCCGCGCCGGGCGAGGAGCCGGCGCGCCACCCCCGTCGAGGAGCCGGCGCGGCGCTCACCCATCCGGGCGAGGACGGGCACCCGCCCGGGTGGGGCCCGGGGCACATGGCGGCCGGGTGACACCAAAGGCGGCCGGAGGGGTACGTAGCTCTCCATGACATCCGAGACACCCGAGCGTCCCGAGCCCGTCGTGCCCACGGCCACCTACCGGCTCCAGCTCCAGCCCGAGTTCCCGTTCGCGGCCGCGGAGCGGGCCGTGCCGTACCTGGCCTCGCTCGGCGTCTCGCACCTGCACCTGTCACCCGTCCTCCAGGCCGTGCCGGGCTCCGCGCACGGCTACGACGTCGTGGACCCCACGCGGGTGCGCGACGAACTCGGCGGCGAGGAGGGCCTGCGGGCGCTGGCGCGCACCGCGCGGGAGCACGGGCTCGGCCTGGTCGTGGACATCGTGCCGAACCACATGGCCATGGCCCCGCGGTACAACCACGCCCTGTGGGAGGTGCTGCGGGAGGGCCCCGCGTCGCCGTACGCGCGCTGGTTCGACATCGACTGGGAGGCCCAGGGCGGCAAGGTGCTGCTGCCCGTGCTCGGCCACCCGGTCGGCCGGGAGACCGGCGAGCTGACAGTGGACGGCGACGTCCTGCGCTACCACGACCACGCCTTCCCACTGCGCGAGGGCACCGGGAGGCTGCCGCTGCCCGAACTGCTGGACGCGCAGTGGTACCGGCCGGTGTGGTGGCGGCTGGCCCGTACGGAACTGAACTACCGGCGTTTCTTCAGCATCTCGGAGCTGATCGGGGTGCGGGTGGAGGACCCGGAGGTGTTCCGGGCGACGCACGCCAAGATCCTCCAGCTGCTGGCGGAGGGGGTGGTCGACGGGCTGCGTGTCGACCACCCGGACGGGCTCGCCGACCCCGACGCCTACCTCCGGCGGCTGCACGAGGCGACCGGCGGGCGCTGGACGGTCGTCGAGAAGATCCTCTCCGACGGCGAGCACCTGCCGGCCTCCTGGCCGGTCGCGGGCACCACCGGCTACGACGCCCTGCGGCACGTCGACGGCCTGTTCACCGACCCGGCCGGAGCGGACGAACTGGCCGAGCGCTACCGCGGGTTCGCCGCTCCGCGCGATGACAGCGGCGGCGACTGGGAGGCGACGGTACGGCGGGCGGCGGACACGGTGATCACGCACGAACTGGCCGCCGAGACGGAGCGGCTGACCCGGGTGGCGAGCCGGCTGTGCGCCACCTCCCCGGACCCGGCGCTGCGCGACCGCGCGCCCTGGGCGCTGCGCACCGCGCTGCGGGAGCTGCTGGTCCGACTCCGCGTCTACCGGCCCTACGCCTCCGTGGACCCGGCGTCCGTGGTCACCGAGCAGGCCGCCGAAGAGGCCCGGCACGCCTTCGTGGTGCCGGAGGAGGGCGAGGCCGTCGACGTGGTGCGCGACCTGGTCGTCGGGCGGGCCGGATCCGGGCCCGGCGCCATGGAGTTCCGCACCCGGTTCGCGCAGGCAGCCTCCGCGCTGCGTGCCAAGTCCGTGGAGGACACCGCCTATTACCGGTACGTGCCGCTGCTGTCGGCCAACGAGGTGGGCGGCGATCCCGGTCACCCGGCGGTGTCCCCGGAGGACTTCCACACGTACTGCGCACGGGTGCAGCGCGACTGGCCGGACACCGGGACCGTGGTCTCCACGCACGACACCAAGCGCAGCGCCGACGTACGGGCGGCGCTGGCCGTGCTCACCGAGTGCCCGCGCGTCTGGGCGGACCTGCTGGACGAGGTGACCGGCGGCGGGGAGGGCGTGCCGGACGCGCAACTGGCGTGGGCGGCCTGGCAGACGGTGTTCGGCCTCGGCCCGGCGGACGGGGAACGCGTGCGGCAGGCGCTGCTGAAGCATGTGCGGGAGGCGGGCCTCCGCACGAGCTGGACCGAGCAGCGGCCCGCCTACGAGGAGGCGGTGGCGCGGTTCGTCGACGAGGGGCCGTGCGGGGCACCGGCGGGGCCGGTGACCGCCCTGCGTACCGCGCTCGAACCGCATATCCGGGCGAACGTCCTGGGCACGGCGCTGGTGCACCTGACGATGCCCGGCGTGCCCGACGTGTACCAGGGCACGGAGGCCGAGTACCGGGCCCTGGTCGACCCGGACAACCGGCGCCCGGTGCGGTTCCCGCCCGCCGACGCCGGAGACAAGGGCGCGGTGACGGTGGCGGCGCTGCGGCTGCGCGCCCGCCGGCCGGAGGTGTTCGGCCCGGCGGCGACGTACGCCCCGCTGCTCGCCGAGGGGACGGCGGCGGCCCACTGTGCGGCGTTCGAGCGCTCCGGGGAGGTGGTCACGGCCGTGACCCGGCTGTCGCTGCGCCTGGCGGAGGCGGGCGGCTGGCGGGACACCCGACTGCCCCTGCCGCCGGGCCGGTGGTCCGACGCACTGGCCCCGGGGCGGGAGTTCGAGGGGCACGTGCTCGTGGCGGAGCTCTTCGAGCGGCTGCCGGTGGCACTGCTGGAGCGTGCTTGACAGGACTCGGCGTCCGTGGGGTACTGCGGAATGCGAAGCCGGGAGGACAGGTCGGGGGTGAGTCTCCTGCCGGATCTGCGCTACCCCAGTGTTCCCGAACTGGTCGCCGCCGCCCGTGCGCTGGCCGCGTACCGGCCGGACCGGTGCGTGCTGAGGGAGGTCGGCCACTCCCGCGCGGGACGGCCGCTGCACCTGCTGTCCGTCGGGCACGCCCGGCGGGCGGTGCTGGTGGTCGCCGGCGCCCACGCCAACGAGCCCACCGGCGGCTCCACCCTCCTCGCCGTCGCGCACCGCGTGCTGCGCGAGGAGCGGTTGCGGGCGGACACCTCCTGGCACTTCCTGCTGTGCGCGGACCCGGACGGGGCGAGTCTGCACGTCACTCCGGCCCCGCGCAGCCTGCTCGACTACCACCTCGGGTTCTTCCGGCCCGCCGGGCCCGAGCAGCCGGAGTGGTCGCCCTCCGTGCTGCCGCCCGACCGGCTGCCGCCGGAGACGCGGGCACTGACCGGGGTCATCGACGAGCTGCGGCCCTACCTCCAGGTGACGCTGCACGGCACCGAACTGGGCGGCAGCTGGGTGCAGTTGACCCGGGACGTGCCCGGGCTCGCCGAGCCGTTCGGCAAGTCGGCGGCACGGCTGCACATCCCGGTGGAGACGGGCGCCTCGGACGCGGCGGGCTGGCCGGTCTCGGGGCCCGGGGTCCGGGTGATGCCGGGGCCCGGCGCGGGCCCGGCGTATCCGAGCATGCCGGACGACGCGCGGCACAGCACCTGGTTCCGCCCGCACCGGTACGGCGGCATGACCGCGATCGTGGAGGTGCCGATGTGGGCGAGCGACCTGGTGGACGATCCCGCGCCGCATCCCGCCCCGGCGGCGGCGATACGGCGGCTCGCGCACCGGCTGCTGCGGGACGCGCGGGAGGTGGAGCTGGTCCTCACCGACGCGCTGCCGCGCCTGCACGGGGCCGACGGGCCGCTGTTGCGGGCGGCGAAGTGGGGGCTGAGCCTGGTGCCGGGACTGGCCGCGGACTGGATCCACACCCCGCCCGCGGACACCACGATGGCCTACGTCGGCAGCGTGGACGCGTTCGGGCGCCGCCTGCCGCTGCGGGCCGCGGCGATGCTCCTGCGGACCCTGCGCGAGGCCGACGACCGCGCCGCCCCGGACCTGGAACACCTCGTGACCACCTGGAGCGAGTCCTTCGCCCACCGCTTCCACGCCCGCTGGGTCCCCGTGGAACACCAGGTGGAACACCAGAGCCGCACAGTAGTCACCACAGCCCACCAGGCCCGCACGTCCCCCACGTGACCCGTGGGCCGCGCCGCACGCATGGAAGCGGCACGCCCCCTCAACCCCGCCCCAGGACACGCACGCGTGTCGGGCGCGCGGCGGACGTCCCAACCGCCGTGCGTCGGGCCTCAGTTGCTCATGGCGAAGACGGCGCCCGTTCGGGCGTTCAATTCGCAGGTGTTGGAGAAGGTTTCCGTGTAGTCGATCAGTCGGCCGTGCCACTGGCCGCGGGCGTGGGCCGTTGCGGGGGCGTAGATCATCGGGCAGAGGACGTCCCGGTGGGGAATGCCGTGGATGTCGCCGCCGGAGGAGCGGAGCTGGGTGCAGGCGTCGGCCGCGTGGGCGTGGCCCCGGGGCGGGTCGCACAGGAGCAGGGCGCCGCGGACGTCACCGGAGCGCTCGTCGCCGTGGGTGACCGTGACGTAGAGCCAGTCGGACTGGCCGGTCGGCCGGTGGGCGGCCGTGGCCGGGGCGGCGCCGGCGAGCAGGAGTGCGGCCCCTGCCATCAGGCCACGCCGCAGGCGGGTCGTGGCCGCCTTGGTGAGGTGGGTCATTCCCGGTGTATCGGCACGGCCGCCCGCGTCCCCCACCCCGGCTCACCCGATCGTGAGCGCACGCGCGCGTGCCGCCCGGCGAGTTCGCACACGGCCAGCACCACCCGCGTCTGGTACTCGGCCTGCCGGGCGACCGGTATCCAGCGCGCCCGCAGGTTGTCACGGTAGTCGGCGCACCCCTGCTCGATGAACCGGTCCAGTTCGGGCAGGACCCCGGCCCGGTCGTACCCGGCACCGCGCACGAGCCGGTGCAGCAGTCCGGCGGTGCGCAGCGCCAGCCGCCGCCCCGCGATGCGCAGCGCGGCCAGGTGGGCGTTGGTCAGCGGCGGGAGCGGGCGCAGCGTGCCGTCGTCGGTGTCGGGGTCCCACGCGTCGGCGAGCCCGGGACAGACCAGGAGGTAGTCGTCCACCGGCGCGAGCAGCCGGCCCGCGTCCGGCACGTCGGCGAGGTGCGGCCGGACCCGCTCCAGCAGCCGCTCCATGAGCCGGATGTCCTCGCGCAGGGCGCGACTGACGGCGCGCAGCACCCCGTCCGGGTCCGCGGGCGCCGAGCCGTCGGACACGGCGTCCACACCCCACATGGGCGCCTCGACGACGGCGGTCACGGTGCCGTGCCGCTGCGGGTGGAACCATGTCGACTCCACCGCCGCCTCGGTGATGGCGGCGGCCAGGCCGCCCCGGCGCGGCGGCGGGATCCGGTAGACGGCGGGCCCCAGACGCGGCCAGTACAGGGGGTCGTACGCGCCGAGTTCACGCGGGATGCCGAGCCGGGCCGCGGCGTGCCCGACACGCCGTGCGAGGCCGGGCAGTTCGCGGGTCACCTCGACGAAGCCGCCGCCGACGTCGACGCCGTGCAGCGAGCACTGGACGAAGGGCCGAAGCTCGTCCTGGAGTTCGAGCAGCGCCCGGGTCTCCGGCAGCGCGGCGGCCGCGGCGCCGTCGGGCAGCCACTCCGGCTGCTCCAGGAACCCGGGCCGGAAGAAGTCCCGGAAGTAGTGGCCGAGGTCGTAAGGCCCCCTGAGCCAGCCCTCGTTGTGCCGTGAGCCGTCGGGGTCGAGGCACAGCAGCAGGTTCCAGGTGACGTCGGTGTCCGCGCCGCCGCGGCCGGCCAGCACGCGTTCGGCCAGCCTCAGTGCGGTGGCGCCGCCCACGGGCTCGTTGGCGTGCGGTCCGGCCACCACGAGGGCCTGGCGGCTGCCGTGGCCGACGGAGAGCAGCCACAGGGGCAGGCCCCCACGGGAGGTGCCGACGCGGCGCAGCCGGGCGTCCCGGGGCCGGCGGGCGACAAGTGCGGCGGCGTGTGCGCCCAACTCGTCCACGGACGGATAGTGCGGGAGTGGCGGCAGAGCACACCTCCACAGTGCGGCGCCGGCGCTTCACCACATGTACATGGCGTACACACAGTCAGTCATGACTTGTCGGATACGTCAACACCAGCGTCCGAAAAAGGACTTGACCCGCCGTATCGGATGGGCCGGGGCCGGTGGCGGCGGGGTGGCTCAGTTCGCGGAGAGCCGGAACGCCACCTGGCCGAACCCGACCTGGTCGCCCTCGCGCACGACGGCCGCGCCGACCACGCGCCGCCCGTTGACGGTCGTGCCGTTGGTCGAGCCCAGGTCCCGCAGCACCCACATCCCGCCCTGGTGGCGCAGTTCGGCGTGCACGCGGGAGACCGTCTCGTGGGTCAGCCGCAGACCGCTGGCCGGATCGCGCCCTATGCGCAACGGGTGACCGCTGCCGGGAAAGGGCAGCAGCAGCTTGGGCAGCCGCTCGGCCTGCCAGGCCCGGCGCAGCCGTACGCCGAAACCGGACACCGCCTCGACCGTGCCGAACACCAGCCGGGACACGCGCCCCTCGGTGCGCAGATCGGAGGTGAGCGCGGCGAGTTCGTCCGGCCGGCGGGCGGCCAGGGCCAGTTCCATCCGCCGTACGAACGTGTCGTGCGACAGCCGGCCCATCGCGACGCCGTCACGGAGCACCTTCAGCGCCTTGTCGCGCTGCGCGTCGGAGAGCCGCGCGGGGTACGTGTGGGACTCGAAGGACGACGTCACGTTGGTGATTGTCGGTCAGTCGACCCCGCGTGTCCAGCTACCACGGAGACACACACCAGCCACGCGGATCCGGCGACACCCGCCGGAAAAGAGGGAATCCAAAAGCGGATTGATCTCTTGTGGCGCACCATGGACAGGCTACGTCACGGTGAGCGAACGAAGGGGAACCGTCCGTGCAGTTCGAGGTGTGGGCACCACAGGCCGGCCGTGTGACGCTCCAGTGCGACGGCGCCACGCGCGCGCTGGAGCGCGATCCGGAGCGAGAGGGGTGGTGGACGGGTGAGGCCGAGGCGCGCGACGGCTCGCGGTACGGATTCGCGCTGGACGGCGGCCCCGTGCTGCCCGACCCGCGCTCGCCGCGGCAGCCGGACGGCCCGGACGGGCTGAGCGCGGTCGTCGAGCACGCGCGGTACACATGGCGCTCCGCCGACCGGGCCGGGCGCCCGCTGCCCGGCGCGGTCCTGTACGAGCTGCACATCGGCACGTACACGCGTGAGGGCACCTTCGACGCGGCCGCCGAACGGTTGCCCCATCTGGTGGAACTGGGCATCACCCACGTGGAGTTGCTGCCCGTGTGCCCGTTCCCCGGCCGGCACGGCTGGGGCTACGACGGCGTGTCGCTGTGGGCGGTGCACGAGCCGTACGGCGGACCCGAGGGGCTGAAGCGCTTCGTCGACCGGGCCCACGAGCTGGGCCTGGGCGTGGTCCTGGACGTGGTGCACAACCACCTGGGTCCGTCGGGCAACCACTTGCCGCGGTTCGGACCGTACTTCACCGACACCCACCACACCCCCTGGGGCGCCGCCGTCAACCTGGACGCGCCCGGCTCGGACGAGGTGCGCCGGTTCCTGGTCGGCAGCGCGCTGGCGTGGCTGCGCGACTACCGGATCGACGGTCTGCGCCTGGACGCGGTGCACGCCCTGGTGGACACGCGCGCGTGCCACTTCCTGGAGGAACTGTCGACGGCCGTGCACGCGCTCTCCGCCGACCTGGGCCGCCGTCCGTTCCTGATCGCGGAGTCGGACCTGAACGACCCGCGGATCATCACCCCGCGCGCGGAGGGCGGTCTCGGCCTGGACGCCCAGTGGAACGACGACTTCCACCACGCGCTGCACTCCGCGCTGACCGGCGAGTCCCAGGGCTACTACGCCGACTTCGGGCGGGCCCCGCTCGCGGCGGTCGCCAAGACGCTCACCGGCGGCTACTTCCACGACGGGACGTACTCCGGCTTCCGGGGCCGCCACCACGGCCGCCCGCTGGACCGCACCCGGGTGGCCGGGCACCGGCTGCTCGGCTACGGCCAGACCCACGACCAGGTCGGCAACCGCGCCCGGGGCGACCGCCTGTCCACGCTGCTCGCCGGCTCCCCCGGGCTGCTGGCCTGCGCGGCCACGCTGACGCTGACCGCGCCGTTCACGCCGATGCTGTTCATGGGCGAGGAGTGGGCGGCCGGCACGCCGTGGCAGTACTTCACCGACCACACCGATCCGGAACTCGCGGAGGCGGTGCGACGAGGCCGGCGGCGGGAGTTCGCCGAGCACGGCTGGGCGGAGGAGGACGTGCCCGACCCGCAGGACCCGGCGACCCGCGACCGCTCCTGCCTGGACTGGTCCGAGCCGGGGCGCGAGCCGCACGCGCGCGTGCTGGCCTGGTACCGCCGGCTGACCGCCCTGCGGCACGAGCAGCCCGACCTCACCGACCCCGACCTCGCCGACACCAAGGTGGCCTACGACGAGGAGGCCCGCTGGTTCGCCTTCCGGCGCGGGGACGTGCTGGTGGCGCTCAACCTCGCCAAGGAGCCTGCGGAGATCCTCCTCGGCAACCGCCCCACCGAGGTGCTGGCCGCCTGGGAACCGGTCGCGGCACCCGGAGCGGACGGGCTGCTGCACGTGCCCGCGGAGTCGTGCGCGGTGCTGTTGCAGCACTGAGCACGGCACCGCGCCCGGACGGCCCCTACTCCCCGGTGTCCGCAGTGTCGGCAGGGTCCGCAGGGTCCTCCCGGAACTCCGTCACCCGCTCCAGCAGGATCGCCTCCCAGGCGTGGCGCAGCTGGGACCTGAGGAGCGGCAGCGGACTGCCGTCGCGGCCGTCGAGACGTGCGGCGAGGCGGATCACGGTGTCGCAGCGGGCCAGCCACAGGCCGCGCAGGCAGGGCCGGGCGCTGTAGCCGGCGAGGGTGGCGGCGCGCACCGCGGCGGGGGAACCGACGGCGACGGCGACGCCGGCGATGTCCTCGGCCGGGTCGCCGACCACGGCGTCGGTCCAGTCGAGGACCCCACGCACCCGGCCGTCGGCGCTCACCACCAGGTGCTCGCCCTTGAGGTCGTGGTGGATGAGCACGGCGGTGCCGGGCTGGGCGGCGAGCTGGGCCGCGGCGGGCGCGGTGAGCTGGGCCATCCGCGCGGGGTCGAACTCGTCGGCGGCGCCGAGGCGTTCGGTGGCGTGCACGGCCATGCGGCGCAACGCCTCCAGGGAGCGCGGCGCGGTGCGCGGGACGCCGAGGGTCTGGGCCTGCCGGGCGGGGACCTCGCGCAGCCCGGTGAACAGCCCGGCCAGGTCGTCCTCGCCGACGGCGGAGACGTCGTGCTCGCCGGCCGTGCCGCCGGTGATCCGGGTGTCCAGCGTGTACGTCAGCCCGGGCGCCCACTCGCCGCGCGCGACGCTGGCCGGGACGGCGACCGGAAGGTGCGGGCGGATCAGTTCGCGCAGCCGCAGTTCGCGGCGCTGGCGCTCGGCGGCCTCACGGTCGGGCGCCAGGCGCAGCACATGGCGGGCGCCGACCCACCAGGTGGAGTGCTCGCCGCCCTCGGCGACGGGCCGGATCTCGGGTCCGGGGGCGGTGTCCGAGCCGTCCTTGAGCAGGGTGCGGACCAGTCTGCGGACGGTGTCCGCGGTGGGTGTCGGTGCCTGGGTCATCGTCGCGCCGTGTGGTTGCGGTTGCGGGGTGGGGACTACCGGTGGTCAGTCCACTATGACCATCTCCCGGGTCGTGTCGTTGAGGCGGCGGCCCCCGTCCTCGGTCACGGTGACGATGTCCTCGATGCGCACCCCGAAGCGGCCGGGCAGGTAGATGCCGGGCTCCACGGAGAAGCACATGCCGGGTACGAGGGGCTGCTCCTCGCCCTCGATCATGTAGGGCGGCTCGTGCGTGGTGACGCCGATGCCGTGGCCGGTGCGGTGGATGAAGTACTCGCCGTACCCGGCCCGGGTGATGACCGCGCGGGCGGCGCGGTCGACCTCCTGGCAGGAGACGCCGGGGCGCACCGCCCGGAAGCCGGCCTCCTGGGCCTCGCGGACGATGTCGTGCACCCGCCGCTCCTCGTCGGTCGGCTCGCCGACGTGCACGGTGCGGGTGGTGTCGGAGCCGTAGCCGTCCTTGAGGCCGCCGAAGTCGAGGACGACCATGTCGCCGCGCTCGATGACGCGGTCGCCCACCTCGTGGTGCGGGTTGGCGCCGTTGGGGCCGGAGCCGACGATGGTGAAGTCGACCTGGGAGTGCCCGAAGCGCCGCAGCAGGCCGGCGAGGTCGGCGGCGACCTCGGATTCGCGGCGGCCGGAGAACCGCACCTTCCGGATCTCCTCGAACGCGGCGTCGGCGGCCGCGCCCGCCGCCGCGAGCAGTTCCACCTCGGCCGCGTCCTTCACCGCGCGCAGCATGGGCAGGGCCTCGGTGAGGGAGGCGTAGGAGGTCTTGGGCAGCACCTGCTGCAGGGCGAGCAGGTGCATGGCCCAGGTGTTGTCGCTGATGCCGAACCGGCCGCGGTCGTCGAGGAGGGCCGCGGTGACGGCGTAGGGGTCGGTGCCGTCGGTCCAGTCGCGCAGGGCCAGTGCGGACGCGCCGGACGCCTTGGCGGCGTCCGGGGCCTCCAGGGTGGGGACGACGAGTACGGGTTCGCGTCCGGCGGCGACGACGAGCAGCGTGAGCCGCTCGGTGACGGCGGTGGGCGCGTACCCGGTCAGCCACACCAGGTCCGGCCCCGGCGCCACCAGCAGTCCGGCCAGCCCGGCATCGGCCGCCGCGCGGGCGGCGCGTTCCAGCCGGGCCCTGTAGTCGTCGGCGGTGAAGGGCGCGAGCGCGATGCCGGTCATCCGGGCCTCCGTATGCGGCTGAAACGGTGAGGAAGGCTACGGGCAGCATCCTGCCCGGCCACGCCGTGCGACGCGAGCCGGTTGGAGATCTCGACCACGCCCGCGCCGCCCGTCCGCACCGGCCGGGCCCCAAATCGCACTCGGCCATCGAACGAGGGACGAACCACGGCTCGGAGCGCGGGCCACAAGCCAGGCAGGCCACGGACCGGGGCGGGGCACGGGACGTGGTGGGGGTCGTCATGTGACGATGCCCGGGGTGACGGTCAGTTGCTGGTGGCCGCCGCCGGCGTGGCGCACGGTGAGGACCACCGCCTGCCCCGGGCGGGACCCGGCGACCGCGCGGGCCAGGTCCGCCGCCGTGTCGACCCGGGTTCCGCCGAAGACGAGCAGTACGTCACCGCGGATCAGGCCCGCCGTGTACCCGGGGCCGGGGACGTGGATGCCGACCACCCGGGCTCCGGACTTGCCGTCGTCCACCACCTCCACGCCCAGCGTCGGACGCACCGGCACCGGCACGGGCGCGGCGGGCGGTGTCGCGGGCGCGGAGGCCGGCGCCCGATCCGTGCGCACCCGGGTGCCGGCCTGCCGCTGCGGCTCGGCGGGGGCAGGCCGGCTCGTGCCGATCACCGTGAGGCCCACTGTGCCGAGGCCGACCCCGGACAGGACCAGGACGATCGCGGCGAGCAGCCCGCACACCAGGGCCGCTAGGCGGCGGCCGCGGCGGCGCACGGCGAGCGGGCGCCGGACCGGGCCGTGCTCGCCGCCGCCGGGCTCCTGTCCTGGCATCGGCTTGGGACGCAACGCTGTCTGATCCATCGAACGCCTCCGGCTGCCGCTGTTCGGTGGGCGGTCAGCCCACAGGGAGGGCGGGGGCGGGCGGGCGGTCCGGGAGGAAGGCGTGGGCCCGGCGGCCCAGCCACTCGGCCTTGTAGCGGTCGACGCTCCGGTGCCAGTTGAGGATGCCCGCCATCCAGTTCTGGAGGTCGGCCACGTAGCCGAGCGTGGCCGCGCGCCCCTCCTCGGAGAGCTCGAAGTCATCGTGGACGACGGGGAGTTCGTGGGCGACGACGTGCTCGAACTGGCGCATGCGCTGGTTCATCATGTCCTGGACGACCTTGAGCGCGGCCGGGTAGTCGATGCCGAAGAAGTGCTGTACGACCAGGATCGCGTTGTGGATCTCGCCCTCGTACTCGATCTCCTTCTGGTACGAGAAGACGTCGTTCAGCAGGCAGGCGTAGTCGACGGCCGCGTTCTCCAGGGAGCGGACCGGGCCGCTGCGGTAGACCTCCGCGGGGATGGCCGGGCCGTATCCCATCCGGCACAGGCTCAGGGTGAGGTCGGAGCCGAAGGTGGCGCGCCGCATCTCCAGGTAGTCGACCGGGTCGGGGACGCGGTTCTGGAGCTGGTTGGAAAGCTCCCACACCCAGCTCTCGGTCATCGAGTCGATCGCGTGCTTCAGGGTGCGCCGCTGGTCGGGGGTCATCTCCGCGGTGGTCCGCGCCCACAGGTCGGTCAGGCTCCGCTCCATGGCGTTGAGCGGGACCGGCGCCGCCTCCCCCGCCACGGGCATGCAGGCCGACAGGCGGGCCGTGGTCGCCTTCGCGGCGACCAGGTCGCGGCGGTGGCCGTACACCAGCGGGTAGTAGTCGTCGCCGTAGGTGCCGAAGGCGAGCCACTGCGCGCTCAGGTCGAGCGCCTCGGGCGTGGCGTCCGGGTCGATGCCGGCCGAGCACAGCGCCAGGTCGTAGGCGGCGAGCTTGTCCTCGTCCCACACGCCCTCCTCGAGGATGCCCATGCTGTGGCACCAGTCGACGAGGCTTCGCCGGGAGCGGTCCAGATGCGGGCTCAGCCTCAGCGGGTAGGGCATGCGGAGGTCGGGGATGCGGGACGGGCCGACCTTCTCGAAGGGCACGTGCGTGTACGCGCGCAGCCTCTCCGCCCCGGCCGCTGCGAGCAGCGCGTCCACGTCGGCCGCCGAGGTGCCGGGGCCTGCCACTCGCTGCCAGGGGCTGGTGGACCGGGCCCGCTCGTTCATGTACCGGCTGGAGCGCATGTGCCACTCGTGGCCGCCGGACTGCCAGTCCTGGAGGCCCTTGGCGTACGCCGCCACCGCCGCGGTCTCTGCCGGGTTGAGGCCCTTCTCCAGGGCCACGGCGGGCACTTCGGTGAGCGCGGTGTGCTCGAACTGGTGGAGGCGGGAGGTGAGGACGTCGTTGACGGAGTCGGCGGCCTCCTGGGTGGTGCACCCGAAGAAGGTCTCCAGGACCAGGACGCCGTTGCTCAACTCGCCCTCGTCCTCGACCTCCCGCTGGTAGGAGAACAGGTCGTTGCGCAGGTGCACGGCGTCGGAGAACGTCTCCATCAGCACCCTGAGCGGCCGGGTTCCGGCGACGGCGGCGGGCACTTCGGCGGTCGCGTACTCCACCAGCCCCGCCGACCAGGGCGCGCCGCCGACCTTGCGGCGCATCTCGATGTACTCGACGGGGTTGGCGATCCGCCCCTCGTTGATGTTCGACAGCTCCCACAGGGACTCGTTCAGCAGGTGCTCGGTGGCCACCGCGAACCGGTGGCGCCAGTCGGCCGACATCGACGGCACCGTACGCGCCCACAGGTCGGCGAGGCCGGCCTCGACCGGGTTGCGCGGCTCGGGGACGGGGGTCTCGGGGTCGAGGGGCATGAACAGGGGGAGCCGGTCCAGGTAGGCCTTGCCGCCCGCGCGGTCCTGGCTGCGCTTGAAGGTCTCCAGGAAGTGGTCGTCGAAGAAGAAGACCCACACGTACCAGTCGGTGATGAGCGACAGGGCGGGCCCGTCGCAGTCGGGGTGGGTGTAGGCGCAGAGCAGTCCGTAGTCGTGCGCGTCGAGGTCGGACTGCTCCCAGATCCCGGAGCCTTCCAACATGCCCATGTCGCGCGCCCACCGCGTCGAGTGGGCGCGGGCCTCGTCGACGTTCGGGTTGAGCCGCGCGGGATACGGCATGTAGAAGTGCGGGAGTTCGAAGGGCTGCTGCGTCATGGCCGGGCCCTACCCGCGACACTCCGGCACCATCCGTACGCACCAACCCGATCACTCCATCGCGTGAATCCGCACGTGAACGGGGTTGTCGCGCGGCGCGGCAGGCCGCCCGGCGGTCAGGTCCTGACCTGGATCAGCGCGTGCGTGCCCGCGACGCGCCAGTGCTCGCCCTCGGCGGCGTCCAGCGCGGCCTCGGTGTCCGCGTCCAGGCCGGTGATCACGTCGGACTTCAGGGTGCGCAGAGCGGCGAGGGGGCCGGGGAAGTAGCCGGTGGTGTCGGCGAACGGGGTGGTCGGGGGCCACAGGCGGTCCCCCACCAGCCTCCGGTAGTTCAGGTCGCCCTTGAACACGGTCAGCGTGGCCGCGGCGAACTCCTCGCGCAGGTCGGCGGGCATGGCGCCGTAGGGCAGCGGGGCGCAGGAGAAGGGGTGTGCCCGGACCGTCAGCCGGCCGTCTGCCATCGCCGACCACAGGTGACGCCCGTACTGCGCGGCCGCGCCGGGAGCCGCCGTCAGCCGGCGTACGGCGTCGACGACATCGGCGGTGGTGGCGTCGGAGACGTAGTACGGGTACGGCTTGACGTGCAGGACCGCCCGCCGGACACGGCCCTGGGCGAGGAGGTGGGCGACGAGGAGGAGATCGGGGACGAGTTCGCGACCGGCGTTGTCGGCGACCAGGCAGAGCGTGCCGGTGCCGGAGGACGGCAGCAGCGACCAGAGGGCCGCCCTGTCGTCGGCGACCAGGGCGGGGACGGGCGGCCCGGCCTCGGCGCCGCCCGCCGACAGCCGGAAGCCGAGGTCGGCGCGGTTGCCCCAGAGGGAGCCGTGCAGCAGGGCGTCCGCGCGCTCCGCCGCCGGCTTGCCCTCCAGCTCGTCGAGCGCCGCGAGTTCCTCGTCGGTCTCCGGGGAGTCGAGTTCGGCGAGTTTGGACGGGCGGAAGGGGTCGATGCCCTGCCAGGGCCCGGGCCCGAAGTAGCCGACGGCTTCGAGGAGACGGCGGTAGAAGTAGCTCTCGGACCACAGCCACGGCACGTCGAACCAGGAGTGCCCGGCGTACTGTCCCATGCCCCAGGCCTGCCAGCGGTCACGGTCGGGCGCGGCGGCGGGAAGGTCGTCGATGACGCCCTCGGCGCAACTCTCCAGCAGCACGTCCAGGGCGCGGTGCTGCTCGGGGCCGTAAGGGAAGGCGTCGCGCACCTGCCGGACGATGGCCGGGTGCCGTTCGGCCAGCACGCTGTGCGGGAAGGAACCGGGTTCGTCGCCGACGAGTACGGGCGCGGACGGGTTGGCGGGCATGCGCCTCACCGTACCCGGCGGGTCATACGACGACGATCTCCCGCTCCAGCCGGGTGACGAGGCTCAGATAGCGGGGGCGCCGGTGCACCGGCACCAGGCCGCGGATGAGCAGGTGCCACATCTCGGTCGTCCTGCGCGGCAGCCGCCCCATGGGTTCCAGGGGCCGGCCGGCGACCCGGGTGCCGACGAAGAAGCAGACGAGGGAGTGCGCGACGGCGTGGACGTCGACGTCCTGCTGGATCTCGTACTCCTTGACGGCGCCGAGGAGTTTGCCGGTGGCGATGTCCAGCCACTCGGTGAACGGGTGCCGCAGCGGCGGGCGCACCTCGACTCCTCCGGTGGCCAGCCGCAGGCCGGCACGGGTGACGGGGCCCTCCACGGTGAGGCGGGTGAGCGCGTAGGTGATGCGGATCAGGGCCTCCAGCGACGAGTAGCCCTGCTCGTCCACGCGGCTGGTCACCTGCCGGGCGGCCCGGGACTGCAACTCCAGGATGGCGTGGGCCAGATCCTCCTTGGCCGCGAAGTGGAAGTACAGGGCGCCCTTGGTGACGTGTGCGTGTGCGACGATGTCGCTCAGGCTGGTCCGTTCGTAGCCGTGCCGGTCGAACAGGTCGGCGGCGGCCGTGATGATCGTCGCGCGGGTCTGTTCGGCGCGTAACTGCCTCGGCATGGACAGAACACTCCCGGGGCCGTAACGAACGGGGCGTGCCGTTTGTTTCTCACTCCGCGTACACGATAGCTCACGGCTCCGAGGCGTCCACCAGGGCCCCTTGGAGCTTCCGCCGTCACCCGCGGCGCTCCGGAAACGCAGACCTCCGGCGGAAGCAGACGGGACGCGCTGTATCGGCGCCCGCGGCACTTCCCCGCTCATGTGCCGCCGCTCGCGGGCCGGTTGAACGCTTCGCGCCCGCCGCCCGTACTGGACCGCGCAGCAGTCCGTTTCCCCGCCGGCCCAGGAGACGTCTCCCGATGACCCGGACGACCGCGCCCCTCGGGCGCACCGCAGCCGCCGCGGCGGTGTCGGTCCTGCTCACGTTGTGGGCGGCCGGGCCCGCACGAGCGCACGGCGCCCCGACCGACCCGGTCAGCCGGGTGTTCGCCTGCTCGCCGGACGGGGGCGGCCGGGCCGGTTCGTCCGCCTGCCGGGCGGCCGTCGCCGCGAACGGCGCCCCCTTCACCGCGTGGGACAACCTGCGGGTGGCCAACGTGGGCGGCCGGGACCGCCAGGTCGTCCCCGACGGAAAGCTGTGCAGCGGAGGACTTGCCGCGTACAAGGGCCTCGACCTCGCCCGCGCCGACTGGCCGTCGACCCGTCTGGTGCCGGGCGCGGGGCTCACGATGTCGTACGCCTCGACGATCCCGCACGAGGGCACGTTCAAGCTCTATCTGACCAGGCAGGGCTACGACCCGGCGAAGCCGCTGACCTGGTCGGATCTGCCCGCCCGGCCCTTCGCCGAGGTCAAGGACCCGCCGCTGACGGGCGGCGCGTACCGCATCGGGGCGACGCTGCCCGCCGACCGGACGGGCCGTCATGTGCTGTTCACCATCTGGCAGAACAGCAGCACCCCGGACACCTACTACTCGTGCTCGGACGTGGTGTTCGCGAAGGCGACGAACGGGACCGGCGGTACGAGCGGTTCGGGCGGCACAAGAGGAACGGCCGCACCGGCCGGACCGAGCGACTCCGGCCGCTCGGGCGGCAGCCCGGCCGTCACTACGCCGAAGCCGGGCACTCGGGCCCCGGGTCCGAGCCCCTCGCACGGACCGCACACGACCGCTCCGGCGCGGCAGACGCCGGACTCCGCCGCCGCCCAGGCGCGTTCGGGCGCTCCCGACAGCAGCCCGGTGGCGTCCGAGACCGACACCGGCCAGGGTCCCTCCGCGCCACTGCCGGCCGTCGCCGCCGCTGCGGTGCTGGTGCTCACCGGGGGCGCCGCCCTAGCCCTGCGGCTGCGCGGCCGCTGAACACGCTTGTGCCGGCCGGCGGCCGGCTGTTGCCTCACCCTCGGCCGGCTCCCGGACCGGGAGCCGCGGCGGTGTACCCGGCCGCGACGGCTTCCGGACCTCGCCGCTCGTACCGCCGGACCGCCGCCGCGAGGGCGAGTCCGTACGGTGCCAGGACGGCGGCGAGCAGAACGTAGGAGGACAGCGGAAGCCCCGTCATGCCCAGCAGCGGGCCCAGCGGACTGACCGGGAGCAGCAGCCCGACGAGCGCGAGGGCGGCCGCGGCCCGGCCGACGGGTCCGGGCAGCCGCCGCCGGCCGCCCTCGTTCCGGCCGGTGCGCAGGAGCACCATCACCAGGGCCTGGGTCAGCAGGTTCTCGGTGAACCAGGCCGAGTGGAAGACGGCCTCGTCGTTCAGCGCGTCGGGCCCCCACAGGACGAGGGCGAGGACGGCGAAGGTGGCGAAGTCCGCGACCGCGTTGAGCGCGCCGAACCCGGTGATGAACCGCAGGAAGGCGCGTGGCCGCAGCGCGGTCGGGCGCCGCAGCGCCGCCTTTCCCGGACGGTCGTGGGCGAAGGACGACTGGGCCGCGTCGAAGCAGAGGTTCTGGACGAGCACCTGCACCGGGAGCATCGGCAGGAAGGGCAGCAGCAGGCCCGCGACGAGCATCGCTGTGACGTTGCCGAGGTTGGAGGAGAGCGTGACGCGCAGATAGGAGGCGATGTTGCCGCTGGCCCGCCGGCCGGCCGCCACGGCGTGGCCGATCGAGGTGAGGTCCTTGTCGGCGAGCACCACGTCGGCGCTCTCCCGGGCGATGTCGCAGGCCGCCCGCGGCGCGACGCCGACGTCGGCGGCCCGCAGCGCGGGCACGTCGTTGGCGCCGTCGCCGAGGAAGCCGACGGTGTGTCCCGCGGCCCGCAGCGCGGCCACGACCCGGGCCTTGTCGTCCGGCGTGCAGCGGGCGAAGACGGTGGAACGGGCGGCGGCCGCCGCGAGGGCGCCGTCCTCGCCGGGCCCGGAGCCCACGGTGTGCACCTCCCCCACCTCGACCCCCAGGTCACGGCAGACGCGCGCCGCCGTGCCGGGGTGGTCGCCGGTGAGGATCTTCACGGTGACACCGGCTTCGGCGAGCCCGCGCAGGGCCTCGGCCGCGGTCGGCGCGAGCGCGTCGCGGAAGGCGATCAGGCCCCGGAAGGTGAGACCGCGCTCGTCGGCGGGGGTGTAGTCGCCGGTGCGGGCGGTGCGTTCGGCCGTGGCGAGGGCCAGCAGCCGCAGCCCGGCGTCCGCCTCGCGCGCGGCGAGCTCCCGCAGCCGCTCGCGCTCGGCGGGCTCCAGCGCGCAGCGCTCCAGTACGTCCTCCACGGCGCCCCGGACGACGAGGACGTGCCTGCCGAACCGGCCCCGCACCACGGCGGTGGCCAGGCGCCGTACCGGGTCGAAGGGGACGACCGCGACCCCGTCGTGCTCCTCGCCGACCGCTCCGGCGGCCTCCAGGAGTGCCTCGTCGAGCGCGTCCGGCGCGGGCAGTTCGGCGAGCTGGAGGGTCCACCAGGCGCCGACCGCGGCCCAGCGCAGCACCTCCGGGTCGTCGCGGCCGTCCGCGTCGAGGGCCCGTTCGACGACGGGCCGGTCCTGGGTGAGAGTGCCGGTCTTGTCGACGCAGAGCACGTCGACGGCGCCCAGGTCGTGCAGTGCGGGCAGCCGCTTGACGATGACGCCGTGCGCCCCCGCGAGCTGCCGGGTGCCGCGGGCCAGGCAGAGGGTGACGATCACCGGCAGCATCTCGGGCGTGAGTCCGACGGCCACCGCCACGGCGAAGGGCAGCGTCTCCAGGCCGCGCCCGCGCAGTGCCGCGTTCGCCATCAGCACCAGCGGCGGCGTCAGCAGCATGAACCGGATGAGCACCCAGGAGATGCCCTGCACGGAACGGTCGAAGGCGCTGGGCTCCGTCCGGTCCCCGCGCCCGCGGCCCGTGGTGCCGTGGGCGGCGGCGAACCGCGTCCGCGCTCCCGTGTCCACCACCACGGCGGTGGCCGTGCCGGTGGCGACGCTGCTGCCCTGGAAACACAGGTGCGCCTGTCCGAACGGGCCGCGTTCCCCGAGCCCCGGCTCCTCCACGGCCGCCTTGGCGACCGGGGCGGACTCGCCGGTCAGCGCGGCCTGATGCACGGTCAGCCCTCGGGCGCGCAGGAGTCGTACGTCGGCCGGTACGCGGTCGCCGGGGCCGAGGCGGAGCACGTCGCCCGGCACCAGTTCGGTGACCGGGACCTCCCGGGCGCGCGGCTGTTCCCCGCCGTCCGTCCGCCGCAGCACGGTGGCGGTGCCGGCGATCAGTTCGCGCAGCGCGGCCATGGACCGGTCGGCCCGGTGCTCGCCGGTCGCGCGCAGCACGCAGCTGACCACGACCAGGCTCAGGATCACCGCGGCGGTGCCCCAGGAGGCGACGAGCGTGGAGACCAGACCCAGGCAGAGCAGTACGGCCGTGAACGGATCCCGCAGGGAGCGCACCCACAGCAGAGGCCAGGACGGGGTGCGCACCTCGGGGACCGTGTTCTCGCCGACCGCCGCCAGCCGGGCCTCCGCCTCGGCGTCGGTCAGCCCGCGCGGGCCGCTGTCGAGCTGCCGCAGTACCTGGAGGGGTGTTCCGTCGGGCGCGGCCGGGCGGGCCGCCGCGAGCTCAGAGGCCACGGAGGCGGCGCGCCGGGGCGTCGGCGGCGGCGCCCCGGTCGGTGAGCCGTGCGACCGTGAGCCGTACGACGTCGACCACGTCGGGGTCGTCGACGAAGTAGACCTGCCGCCGGCCCTCGCGGCGGGAGCGGACGAGCCCGGCGAGCTTCAGCTTGGTCAGGTGCTGGCTGACGGCGGGCAGCGCGCCGCCGACCCGCTCGGCGAGCCCGGTGACATCGCTCTCGCCCTGGGCCAGTGCCCACACGATGTGCAGCCGGGCGGGCGAGGCGAGCAGCCCGAAGGCCGCGGCCGCCTCCGCGAGTACGTCGGCGGGCGGATCCTCGAAGCCACTGCCGGCTGCCGCCACGGTCGTCTTCCTCCTGTTGGCGCACGCGTGCGCCAATGCACGCCTGGTACGAGTCGCACCAGTCTAGGCGGCCCGGTACGAACGGGACCCGCCGGAACTCGTCCGCCGGAACTTATCCGTCGCTCCGTTAGTTTCTACGTTGCTGTAGATGCAGCACGGAACGTGTTAGGCCACCCCGACACCACACTTGGAGAGCACATGGCCCTGTGGGACCGCATCAAGGACTCCGCGACGCAGATGCAGACCCAGCTCGTGGCGAAGAAGAACGACCTGAAGAGCGGTGCCTTCCGGGACGCGAGCATGGCGATGTGCGCCCTCGTGGCCGCCGCCGACGGCACCGTCGACCCTTCGGAGCGCCAGCGAGTCGCGCAACTGATCGCCACCAACGAGGTGCTGCAGAACTTCCCCGCGGACGATCTGCGCCGCCGCTTCGAGGAGAACCTGAACAGGCTGACCGCGGACTTCGACTTCGGCAAGGTCAGCGTGTTGCAGGAGATCGCCAAGGCGAAGAAGAAGCCCGCCGAGGCCCGTGCCGTCGTCCAGATCGGCATCGTCATCGGCGGCGCGGACGGCGACTTCGACAAGACCGAGCAGGCCATGGTGCGCGAGGCCTGCTTCGCCCTGGGACTGCCGCCGCACGAGTTCGACCTCTGAGCCGGCGGGTCCTTGAACGCCCGGGTGCCGGACGGTCGTCCGTCCGGCACCCGTTGAGCGAGCGGTGTCACGGCCCCGCGGGCCGTGTACCCACCGCGGTGGATCAGCCGAGGCCCGCCGACTTCAGCCAGGCCTTGGCCACGTCGAGCGGGTCCTTGTTCTGCGACTGCACCTGGGTGTCCAGGTCCAGCAGGGTGGCCGTGTCCAGCTTGGCGGAGACCGCGTTGAGCGCGTCGACGCCCTTCTGGTCCAGGCCGGACTTGTACACCAGCGGCTGGACGTTCTCGAAGCCGAAGAGGTTCTTCGGGTCCTGGAGGACGACGAATTTCTCCTTGGCGATGGTCGGATCCGTGGTGAACACGTCGGCGACCTGCACGGTGTTCTTCTTCAGCGCCGCCTGGGTCAGCGGGCCGCCCGCGTCCAGCGCCTTGAAGGACTTGAACTCCAGCCCGTACTCGGACTTCAGGCCCTTCAGGCCCTGATGCCGGGCCTGGAACTCCGGCGAGCCGCCGATGACCAGGTCCTTGGCGGCGTCCTTGAGGTCCGCGATGGAGGACTTCTCGGTGAGGCCGTACTTCTTCGCCGTCGCGGCGTTGACGGTGACGGAGTCCTTGTCCTCCGCGGGCGCCGGCTCCAGCAGCGTCAGCCCGGAGTCCAGCTTGGCGCTGATGGCGGCCGTCGTCGCCTCGACCGTCTTCGGGGCGGCCTTGGAGTCGAGATAGGCCAGCAGCGCCCCGTTGTACTCGGGCAGCACGGTGATCGAGCCGTTCTTGAGCAGACCGTAGGTGGTCTCGCGGCTGCCGATGTTGGGCTTGTACTCGACCTTGATGCCCTTGGCCTTGAGGGCCTCGCCGTAGATGTCGGCGATCAGGATGCTCTCGGCGAAGTTGTTGGAGCCGACGACGACCGTGCCGCCGGCCGCCCTGCCCTCCGCGAGCGGGTCCTTGCCGGAGGAGCCGCCGGAGGAACACCCCGCGAGAAGCGCCGCGGTGGCGGCGAGTGCGACGGCGGCCGCCCCGAAGTGGCTCTTGCTGGACTTGGTGCTCTTCGTGTTGGAAGTCACAATTCCTGTTCCCGGCTGAGAGGTTGTTCGGGCGCATGGCAGCGGCGGCAGCACGCGGGGCGCGAGTACCGCCGTTTGATCCAATCCAGCGGCTTCTTCGTCAGTCAAGAGGCGCCGGGTCACCGATCGGCTTCGATGCGTGGCAGGTGGTGAGGACGGAGGGCACCCGGGGAGGCCGGGGATCCAACCCGGCCTCCCCGGGGTGCCGCTCCGCCGCCCGCGGTCAGCCGCCATGGCGCACCCCGGGCGACACCGTCACCCGCGCGACCGCCCAGAACACCGCGAGCGTCGCCAGCGCCATCACGGCGACCAGCGCGGCGCCGCCCACGACCTTCTCGTAGTCGTGCTGGTAGAGGCCGTCGACGATGTACCGGCCGAGGCCGCCGAGGCTGACGTACGCGGCGATGGTGGCCGTGGAGACGATCTGGATGGCCGCCGAGCGCAGTCCGCTGAGGATCAGCGGGAGGGCGACGGGCAGTTCGACCTGGAACAGGACGCGCGACTCGGCCATGCCCATGCCCCGGGCGGCGTCCACCGGTGAGGGATCGACGGAGCGCATCGCCTCGTAGGTCGTGATCAGGATCGGCGGGACGGCGAGGACGACCAGCGGGATCATCACGGGGATCTTGCCGAAGCCGAGCAGGATCACCATCAGCACCAGCAGGCCGAAGCTGGGCAGTGCCCGCCCGGCGGTGGCGATCAGGGCGAGGGCGTTGCCACCGCGCCCGTAGTGCCCGGTGAGCAGGCCGACCGGCAGGCCGATGACGGCGGCCAGACCCAGGGCCATCAGCGAGTACTGGATGTGCTCGACGAGGCGGGTCGGGATGCCGTCGTAGCCCTTCCAGTGGGAGGCGTCGCTGAAGAAGGCGTTGATGAAGTGCAGTACGTTCACCGGGCTGCGTCCTCCAGTGCGGGCGTGGCCGGTTCGGGCCGGGCCTCGGCGTCCGTGATGGTGCGGCGGCGGGTGCCGCTCGGCATCCAGGGGGTCAGCAGCAGGCGGACGAGGACGAGCAGGGCGTCGACGACGACCGCCAGGGCCGCCGTGGTGAGGACGGAGTTCCAGGCGAGTTCGGGCCGGTTGTAGATCTGCGCGTCGTGGAGCAGATTGCCGAGGGCGCCCTGGTTGCCGATCAGCATCCCGACGCTGACGAGCGAGATGCTGGAGACGGCGGCCACCCGCAGCCCCGCGATGATGGCGGGCACCGCGATCGGCAACTGCACCTGGAGATAACGGCGTACGGGTCCCAGGCCCATGGCGGTGGCCGCGGCCAGGGTTTCCTGCGGCACCGAGCGGACGCCGTCGACGATCGCCGGGACGAGCACGACGAGGCTGTAGACGGCGAGCGGGATCATCACGGTGAGCTCGGTCTGGCCGGTGTAGTCGATGAGGACGACGAAGAACGCCAGCGACGGGATCGCGTACAGCACGGTCGTCAGGCCCAGCACGGGCGGGTACAGCCAGCGGAACCGCACGCACAACTGGGCGAGGGGCAGGGCGGCGACGAGACCGGCCAGCACCGGCAGCAGGGCCTCGCGCAGGTGCAGTCCGATCAGGCCGAACCAGCTGTGCTGGAGGTCGCTCGGAATATCGAAGAAACGGTTCATCCGGCGACCCCGGCCTCGGCGCCGGCTTCAGCCCCGGCGTCGGCGCCGGCCTCTGCCGCGACCCCCGCGCCGGCCTCCGTCCCGGTACGCCCCTCGGCGTGGGCGCTGCGGATCGCCTCGCCGATGGTCTGCTGCGAGACGACGCCGACCGCACGGCCGGTGCCGTCCACGGCGACCGCCCAGCCGGTCGGCGAGAGCACGGCGCCGTCGAGGGCGGCGCGCAGCGAATCGTTGCCGTACTCGAAGGGCCGCCCGTGCGACAGGAGCCGTGCGGCGTCGAGGGGGCCGTCGGCCAGCGCGCCCGGCTCGCTCCAGCCGAGGGGTCTGCCGTCCGGGTCGGTGACGAGGAGGTAGGGCACGTCGGGGGTGGCGCGGGCGGCGATCTGCTCGGCGGTGGAGTCGGCGGTGACGATCGGGGTCTTCGTCAACTCCAGTCCCCCGGAGGCGAAGAAGGACAGCCGTCGGATGCCGCGGTCGATACCGAGGAAGTCCTCGACGAAGTCGTCCGCGGGCGCGGAGAGCAGTTCGGCGGGCGGGGCGTACTGGGCGAGCCGGCCACCGGTGCGCAGGACCGCGACCATCGTGCCGATCTTGACGGCCTCGTCGATGTCGTGCGTGACGAAGACGATGGTCTTGCCCAACTCTTCCTGAATGCGGAGCAGTTCGTCCTGGAGGCCCTTGCGCACCACCGGGTCCACGGCGGAGAACGGCTCGTCCATCAGCAACACCGGCGGGTCGGCGGCGAGCGCCCGCGCCACGCCGACGCGCTGCTGCTGGCCGCCGGAGAGCTGGTACGGGTAGCGCTTGGCGAGCGAGGCGTCGAGGCCGACCCGCTCCATCAACTCGGCCGCCCGCGCCCGGGCCTTCTGCTTGCCCCAGCCGAGCAGGCGGGGCACGGTCGCGATGTTGTCGACGATGGTGCGGTGCTGGAAGAGCCCCGCGTTCTGGATGACGTACCCCATCGACCGGCGCAGGGTGTTGACGGGCTGTTCCTGGATGTCGACGCCGTCGAGGAGGATGCTGCCCCCGGTCGGCTCCACCATCCGGTTGATCATGCGCAGAGTGGTGGTCTTGCCACATCCCGACGGTCCGACGAGGACGGTGATCGAGCGGTCCGGTATGTCGAGCGAGAGCCGGTCGACAGCCAGCGTGCCGTCCGGATACCGCTTGGTGACTGAATCTATCCGTATCAAAACGCCGAATACCCTTCGGGTCTGGCAGGAGCTGTCCGCTCTCCGCCAAGGTCGCGCGGGCCGTTGCGGGAAGAGTCCGAGCACCTCGTGACGTGCGACGTCCGCACGCGACACCCCCGTCCCCCGTAACCGCTCTGTGCGCAAGCTGTGAGTCCCCGGTGCGTGGGACCGCCCGACCGGACGGCTCCCAGGCCCCGAGGCGCCTTTCGACACCCACGCCTACCCAGCATCGCGTCCGCGACACCGGCCGATTCGATCCGCCCCGCGCGCGCCGCGCCACAGCCGTCGGCCGCCACGGCGCCCCGGCCCCGGCAAAGGGCGGGGGCGGGCCCGTGAAGGCCCGTCCCCTGGACGGGTGCGGCCGGGGCCGGGTCAGGTCCGACCGGGGCCGCCACCGCCGAAGGATCCGCTGCTGCCCGGGTGCCAGCGCCGCCGGTGCTGGTCCTGGCTGCGGCGGGTTCCGGTGGCGTGCAGCTCATAGGGCATGAGCCGCTCCCCGTCGTCCACATGGAGCTCGTCGAGCTCCCGCATCTCCCTGATCTCGTGGACGGCGCCGGTGACCGGCAGGTGCGGCTGCTCCGCCTCGGTCGGCCGGTCCGGCTCGCGGCGCATCACACCGATACCCATGCCGACGGCCCACACCAAGGCGATCACGATGACGAGTCCACCGATGAAGGCGCCGAAGGTGGCCCACACATTGGGCGCCACGGCCAGTACGGCGTAGGAGGCTATGTCCATGTCTTCCACCCGCCTCACCAAGGAAAGCGAAGAGTGCCGGTGGCGCCGATGACGCCACCTGTGTCCCACATTGTCCCACCGTGCGAGTGCCCCGCAAAGTGCCCGCGACTCCCGGGGCGGCCGTCGCCCCGGTAGCCGCCGGTGACTCCGCCGTGGCCGCAGGTGCTGGAAAATGAACACATGGCCGGACTTCTCGACCGATGCCGGATCCTGATGTCCAGCGTCCACACCGGCCGTCGTCCGCTCCGGCACCGCGCGGACCCGGAGCCGGAGCGGGAACGGCGGGCTCGGACCGGCGACGCGCACGGACCTGCGCACGGGCCCGCGAAGCCGCGGCGCCCGGCGCCGGGCGTGCGCAGCTTCGCCGCGCAGGCGTTCGCCGTCCAGATGGTGATGCTGCTGGTGCTCATCATCGCCGCGGGCGCCGTCCTCGTGCTCGAGACCCGGAACAACAGCCTGGCGGACGCCCGGCACCGCACCCGCTCCGTGGCCGAGTCCTTCGCCAGTGCCCCCGGGACGGCGCAGGCCCTCGACAGCCGCAATCCGACGGCGATCCTCCAGCCACGCGCCGAGGAGACCCGGAAGCGGACGGGGGTGGCCTTCGTCGTCGTGTACCGGCCGGACGGGATCCGGCTCACGCACCCCGACCCGGCCCTGATCGGCAAGCACGTCATCGGCCCGTACAAGCAGGCGGCGGAGGGCAGGCCCTTCACGGAGGTCATCAACGCGAGCCGCGGCCCCGCGGTCGACTCGATCGTCCCCGTCTTCCGACCGGACGGCTCGGTCGCGGGCGTCGTGGACGTCGCGATCACGCTCGGGACGGTGAACGCGACGGTCCAGCGCCAGCTCCCGGTCCTGCTCGGTGGCGTCGGGGGCGCGCTCGTCCTGGCCACGTGCGGATCGGCGTGGGCGAGCAGGCGGCTGCGGCGGCAGACCCACGGTCTGGGCCACGTCGAGCTGACGCGGATGTACGAGCACCACGACGCCGTCCTGCACTCCGTGCGGGAGGGCGTCCTCGTCCTCTCGGGCGAGGGCCGGCTGCTCCTGGCCAACGACGAGGCGCGGCGGCTGCTGGACCTGCCGGCGGACGCGGAGGGACGCCGGATCGCCGATCTCGGCCTCGAACCGCGGGTGGCCGGGCTGCTGTCCTCCGGACGGGTGGCAAGCGACGAGGTGCTCCTCGCGGGAGACCGGCTGCTGATCGTCAACACCCGCCTCACGGACCTCGCCGGAGGCCCGGCCGGCAGTGTGACGACGCTGCGGGACACCACGGAGGTGCGCGCCCTCTCGGGCCGGGTCGAGGAGGCTCAGGAGCGTCTGCGGCTGCTGTACGACGCCGGTGTGCGGGTCGGCACCACGCTGGACGTCGTACGGACCGCCGAGGAACTGGCGGAGGTCGCCGTTCCCCGGTTCGCCGACCTGGTCACCGTCGAGCTCCTGGAGCCCGTCCTGCGCGGCGACGAGCCGACGGACACGGCGGACATGCGCCGCACGGTCATCCTCGGCGACAGCCTGGACCCGCCCGTCTTCCCCGTCGGCGGGCGGATCACCTGGATGCCCGGCACGCCGATGGCGGCGGCGCTGGAGACCGGTCACGCGGTGCTGGAGGCCGATCTGGGCGCCGCCCGCGACTGGCGGGTCCAGAGCCCGGAGACGACCGCGAGGATCCTCGACCACGGGATCCGCTCGCTCATCGCCGTGCCGATGCGGGCGCGGGGCGTCCTGCTGGGACTGGCCGACTTCTGGCGGACGGACCGGCGCAGCCCCTTCGAGGACGACGACCTCTCCCTCGCCGAGGAGCTGGTCGCGCGGGCGGCCGTGTCCGTCGACAACGCACGCCGCTACACCCACGCGCACGGCGTCGCCGTGAGCCTGCAACGCAGCCTGCTGCCCCGCGGGCGGCCCGAGCAGGACGCCATGGAGGTGTCCCACCGCTATCTGCCCGCGCAGGCCGGCGTGGGCGGGGACTGGTTCGACGTGATCCCGCTGCCGGGCGCGCGCGTGGCCCTCGTCGTCGGCGACGTCGTCGGACACGGTCTGCACGCCGCCGCCACCATGGGCCGCCTGCGCACCGCCGTGCTCAACTTCTCGTCCCTCGACCTGCCGCCCGACGAGATCCTGGTCCATCTCGACGAACTGGTCACCCGGATCGACCAGGACCGGGCGGCCGAGGCCGAGACCGACACGGTCACCGGGGCCACCTGCCTGTACGCGATCTACGACCCCGCCACCGGACGCTGCACCGTGGCGACCGCGGGTCACCCCGGGCCCGCGCTGGTACGTCCCGACGGCGCGGTGCTCTTCCCCGAGGTGCCCGCCTCCCCGCCCCTCGGTCTGGCGGCGGGCCTGCCCGTCGAGACCGCCGGGCTGGACCTGGCGGAGGGTTCGCTCCTGGTCCTCTACACCGACGGGCTGGTCGAGGACCGGGACAGGGACATCGGCACCGGCCTCGCCCTGCTGCGCGACACCCTGGCCGGCCGGCCCGACCGGAGCCCGGAGGAGACGTGCCGGGCGGTGATCGACACCGTGCTGCCACCGCGCCCCAGCGACGACGTGGCGCTGCTGGTGGCCCGCACCCGGCTGCTGGACCCGGCGGACGTCGTGGAGTGGGACGTGCCCCGCGACACCGCGTCCGTCGCCCCGGTGCGCGCGGCGTGCGCCCGGCAGCTGGACGCGTGGGGGCTGGAGGAGGTGGGCTTCGAAACCGAGCTGATGCTCAGCGAACTGGTCACCAACGCGATCCGCTACGGCAGCGAGCCGATCCACGTGCGGATGCTGCGCGACCGCGACCTCGTCTGCGAGGTCTCCGACGGCAGCAGCACCTCACCGCACCCGCGCCGGGCCGCCCTGACGGACGAGGGCGGACGCGGACTGTTCCTCGTGGCCCAGCTGGCCCGGCGGTGGGGGACCAGGTACACACCTCACGGCAAGGTCATCTGGACCGAACAGCCGTTGCACGGCGGGGCGGCGCGACCCGGCGGGGACCTGGGCGACCTGCTGCTCGACCAGTGGGACGACGAGGCGTTCTGACGGACGCACCGCCCGTGCTTCCGGACGCCGTCCGCGGGTTCCGGCGGACGCCGGGACCCGCGACCGCCGCCTCAGCCCTCGTCCGGGACCAGCCGCAGGGAGATCGAGTTGATGCAGTACCGCTGGTCGGTCGGGGTCGCGTACCCCTCGCCCTCGAAGACGTGCCCGAGGTGCGACCCGCAGCGCGCGCACCGCACCTCGGTGCGCACCATCCCGTGGGAGCGGTCCTCCAGCAGCTCCACGGCGTCCGTGTCCTTCGGGTCGTAGAAGGACGGCCAGCCGCAGTGGGACTCGAACTTGGTGCCGGAGGTGAACAGTTCCGCGCCGCAGGCCCGGCAGGAGTAGACACCCTTGGTCTTGGTGTCCGTGTACTCACCGGTGAAGGCGGGCTCCGTGCCGGCCTTGCGCAGCACGGCGAACTCGGCCGGGCTCAGCTCGGCCTGCCACTGCTCGTCCGGCTTCTCGACGTCGTACGGCATGGGTCTCGCGCCCCTCACTTCGACAGACGGTCCAGGATGCGCGGTCCGAGGTCGGTGACGTCGCCCGCGCCCATGGTGAGAACGAGATCGCCGGCCTTCGCCATTCCCGCGACCGCGTCGGGCACCTCGGCCTTGTCGTGGACGGCCGTCACGTCGGCTTCCGCCGCCCGTGCGGCGGCGATGATCAGCTCGCTGGTGACGCCGGGGATCGGGTCCTCGCGGGCCGGGTAGATGTCGAGGACGACGGAGGCGTCCGCGAGGGCCAGCGCCCGGCCCATCTCCTTGCCCAGCTCCTGGGTGCGGGAGAACAGGTGCGGCTGGAAGACGACCAGGATCCGGCCGTCGCCCGCGGCCGCGCGCATCGCCTCGAGGTCGGCGGTCATCTCGGTCGGGTGGTGGGCGTAGGAGTCGACGACCTGTACGCCGGCGGCCTCGCCCTTGAGCTGAAGGCGCCGCTTGACACCGGTGTACGCGGCCAGCGCGGAGGCGAGTTCGGCGGCCGGGACGCCCAGGGCGGCGCCCGCGGCCAGCGCGGCGACGGCGTTGTGCGCGTAGTGGCGGCCGGGCACGGAGACGGCGAAGGTGAGCTCGGTGCCGTCCAGCAGGACGGTGACCTCGCTCCTGAGGCCCTGCGGCACGACCGACAGGATCCGTACGTCGGCGTCCTCGGCCTCGCCGTACGTCACCGTCCGCACCGCACCGGACACACGCCGGGTCAGTTCCCGCGCGCCCGGGTGGTCGGCGGCGATCACCAAGGTGCCGCCGGGGACGATCCGGTCCACGAAGGTCTCGAAGGACTCGTAGATCTCGTCCATCGAGGCGTAGTTGGCGTGGTGGTCGAGCTCGACGTTGAGGACGATGGCGACCTCGGGCGCGTACTTGTGGAAGCTGCGGTCCGACTCGTCCGCCTCGGCGACGAAGATCTCGCCGTCGCCGTGCAGCGCGTTGGAGCCGGGAACGTCCAGGTCGCCGCCGATGGCGTACGACGGCCGCAGGCCCAGCTCGCCGAGGGACACGGCCAGCATCGAGGTGGTCGTCGTCTTGCCGTGGGTACCGGCGACCGCGATCGGGCGCAGACCCTCCATCAGGGCGGCCAGCGCGTCGGAGCGGTGGACCACCGGGATGCCGAGCTCGGCCGCGCGGGCCAGCTCCGGGTTGTCCTCGCGGATCGCCGAGGAGACGACGACGCAGCTGGCGTCGTCGGCGAGGTGCCCGGCCGCGTGCCCGATGTGCACGGTGGCGCCCAGCGCGCGCAGTGCCTGCGCGGTCTCCGACTCCTTGGCGTCGCTGCCCGCCACCTTGGCCCCGCGCTGGGCGAGGATCTTCGCGATGCCCGACATCCCGGCGCCGCCGATGCCGATGAAGTGCGGTCGGTCCATGGCGGTAGGAAGGCCGGGTGCCATGCGCTTTTCTCCCCAGGTGGTGCGGCTGCGGTACGACGGTGCGGGCGCCCCCGTGCGGGGGCGCCGCCCAAGCCTATGCCTTGCTGTGGGAGAAGAGCTTCAGGACCGGTACGCCCACCTTGTGGCGGGCCCGGGAGGCCCAGTCGCGGTGGAAGAACTCCTCCACGTAGTGCGGGTCGGTCAGGACGATCACCTCGTCGGCGCCGACCTCGGCGACCAGGGACTTCAGGGCGTCCAGCGGGTGGTCCTCGACGAGCCGGCCCTCGGCCCGGCTGCCCGCCGCGCGCAGCGCGAGGAGGGACACGTCCAGGGCCTGCTCCCCGGCGCCCTTCGCGGCCGCGCCCTCCGGGGTCTCGCCCTCGCGCGCCGCCTCGTCCAGTTCGCCGAGCGCGATGTCGTCGATGGCCCGCAGCAACCGGTCCGCCTGATCGCCGCGCGGCTGGAGCAGCACGTGGAAGAACACCGGCTCCTCGCCGTGCAAGGTGGTGACGAACTCCACGTCGGCGGACGTCAGGGCCTTCTCGATCATCAATACGCTTGTGAACACCAGGCGCCCTTTCTCCTCCGAGGGTCCCTGGACCCTCCGTCTCCCTCCACGGGCCGTAGCAGCCCCTGCGGAAACCATCCTGCCCCGTGACCGCACGGGTATCGCGGGATTTGGCGCACCCGGCGCACACGGATCGGAACAATTGGTTCCGCTTGCCCGGAGCGCGAACCCGGGTAACCCTGGGTAAGCGGACGGCGGGGCTCCGGTCAGGGGCGGCGGTACCTGCCGAACAGGAAGCCGTCGTCCTCCAGCAGGGACGCCAGAGTGAAGCGGCGCGGGACCGCGACGGAGGGGCCGCCCGCGATGCGCTGGGCGTCACCGGCGGTGAGCATCGGGGAGACCGTGAGGCACATTTCGTCGAGGACGCCGGACGCCACCACCTGACCGAGCAGGCGGGGGCCGCCCTCGGTCAGCAGGCGAGTGTGACCGAGTTCGGCCAGCGCCCGGACGGCGCGGGCGGGGTCGACGCCGGGGCCGTCACCGGCGATCACCACCCGGGCGCCCGCCCTCTCCGCGGCCGCGATCCGCTCGGGGGCCGCCGCCGCGCCCGTGAGGACCAGCGTGGGCACCAGCGGCGAGGTGAACAGCGGCAGCGAGAAGTCCAGCTCCAGGCTCGCCGTGACGACCGCGATCGCGGGCGCCGGCCCCTGCCCGGCCGCCTCGCGCAGCGCCGCGAACTCCGCCCGGGCCCGGGCCGGGCGGTACCCCTCCTGGCGCACCGTCTCCGCGCCGACCACCACCACGTCGGCCAGTGCCCGCAGGGTGCCGAAGATCCGCATGTCGGCGGCGCTGGAGATGGGCTGCGAACGGCCCTCGTGCTGGGCGGCCCCGTCGAGGGTGGCGACCATGTTGGCGCGCAGCCACGGTTCCCGGCCCGCCGCCCCGCCCTCGGGGTAGGCGTACGCGGCGGCCAGTTCGGCGAAGGTCCACTCCCGGTCCACGAGGGCGCCGGGCACGCTCGTATCACCGGCCCCGTGCGTCCCGCCCGGGGTCTGGGCTGCTGTTTCGTCGGTCACAGGGAACAGGCGTCGCATGACGTGCAGTGTTCCATGCCGCTTACCATGGGGAACCGTGTCGACCTCCACAGCCGCCTCCGGGCTCAGCTCCCTGACCGCCGCGGCCCCGCTGTCCCTGTGCGCGCGCGAGCCGCACGTCCCCGCGGCCCGGCTGGTCGCCGAGATGGTGCCGCCGCCACGCTTCGACTCGGTGCGCTTCGCGACGTACATCCCGGACCCGAAGCAGCCCAGCCAGAACGAGGCCGTCGAGGTGCTGGACGACTTCGCCGCCGGACTCGGCGGGGGACCCGCGACCGCCTCCGGCAGGCGCGGCCTGTTCGGCTTCGGCAGGGCCAAGAGCAAGACCCACACCAACGACAAGGCCAGGGCGAAGGGGAAGGGCAAGGCCGCCGGTGCCGGGCCCCGCGGTGTGTACCTCGACGGTGGTTACGGCGTCGGCAAGACCCACCTGCTGGCCTCCCTGTGGCACGCCACCCCGGCCGAGCCCGCCCGCAAGGCGTTCGGCACCTTCGTGGAGCTGACCAACCTGGTGGGCGCCCTCGGCTTCCAGAAGACCGTCGAGACCCTCTCCGGCCACCGCCTGCTGTGCATCGACGAGTTCGAACTGGACGACCCGGGCGACACCGTGCTCGTGTCCACCCTGCTCGGCAGGCTGGTCGACGAGGGCGTCGCGCTCGCCGCCACCTCCAACACGCTGCCGGGCAAGCTCGGCGAGGGCCGCTTCGCAGCCACGGACTTCCTGCGCGAGATCCAGGGCCTGTCCGCGCGCTTCCGCACGCTGCGCATCGACGGCGAGGACTACCGCCACCGCGGCCTGCCCGAGGCGCCGGCGCCTTACTCCGACGAGCAGGTGACGAAGGCGGCGTACGCCACCGAGAACGCCTCGCTCGACGACTTCCCGCACCTGCTGGACCACCTCGCCAAGGTGCACCCCAGCCGTTACGGCGCCCTGACCGACGGGTTGGCGGCCGTCTGCCTCACCGACGTGCGGCCGGTGCCGGACCAGTCGACGGCGCTGCGGCTCGTGGTGCTCGCGGACCGGCTCTACGACCGCGAGGTGCCCGTGCTGGCCTCCGGGCTGCCCTTCGACCGGCTGTTCAGCGAGGAGATGCTGAACGGCGGCTACCGCAAGAAGTACTTCCGCGCGATATCCCGCCTGACCGCTCTCGCCCGGGACGCCAAGGGGCTCGTCGAGACGTACTGACCGGGACAGCGCCCCGGCGGACGGCTTCCCGGGGGTTACCGTGTCTCCTGGCCGGCTCTTGATCGTTGGCCGGTCCGCGCGGAGACACGGAGTCACCCCATGCAGCCCCTGATCCACAACGCCCGTACGTTCGGACGGCGCCCCGAGGACTTCGCCCGGCTCGCCGAGGGCCAGTCCCCCGAGGTCCTGTTCATCACCTGCTCCGACTCCCGGGTCGTCCCGGCCCTGATCACCGGCGCCCGGCCCGGCGAGCTGTTCGAGCTGCGCACCGCGGGCAACATCGTGCCGCCGTACACCTCGGCGCGGCCCACCGCCGAGGCGGCCACCATCGAGTACGCGGTGGAGGTGCTGGGCGTCGGCGACATCGTCGTCTGCGGCCACTCCCACTGCGGTGCGGTCGGCGCCCTCGTCCGCGGGGACGACCTCGACGCCGTGCCCGCCGTACGGGACTGGCTGGCCCACGCGACGCCCCGGCCCACCGGGACCGCGGAGGACCCGGCCGTCGCCGAGGGCGTCCAGAGCCACGCGCTGACCCAGCTGCTGCGGCTGCGCTCGTACCCGTGCGTCGAGAAGCGGCTCGCGGACGGCCGGCTCAGCCTGCACGCCTGGTACTACGAGGTGCACACCGGCGCGGTGCTGGCGCACTGCCCGCGGACGGACGCCTTCACGGCCCTGTGACGGCCCCGGGACGGCCCTGTGGGCCGGGGCCGTCCCGCGGCTCGACCATGACCTCGGAGCGGGCATATCGTTGAAGCGGGCGCATAACGCGCATACCGGCGACCGGTCGAGGAGTCCTCGTCATGGTGCAGGAACTGGTGACCGCCGTGATCACCGCGGGCTGCGTGGGGTTCGTGTACCTCGCCGCGGCGATGCGGGTCGTCAAGCAGTACGAGCGCGGGGTGGTGTTCCGCCTCGGGCGGCAGACCGGTGAACCGCGGCCGCCGGGCCTGGCGGTGATCATCCCGTTCGTGGACCGGCTCTACAAGGTCAACATGCAGATCGTCACGCTGCCGATCCCGGCCCAGGAGGGCATCACCCGGGACAACGTGACGGTACGCGTGGACGCGGTCGTCTACTTCAAGGTGGTCGACGCCTCCAGCGCGCTCATCCGGGTGGAGGACTACAAGTTCGCGGTCTCGCAGATGGCGCAGACGTCCCTGCGCTCGATCATCGGCAAGAGCGACCTGGACGACCTGCTGTCCAACCGCGAGAAGCTCAACCAGGGTCTTGAGCTGATGATCGACAGCCCGGCCGTCGGGTGGGGCGTGCAGATCGACCGCGTGGAGATCAAGGACGTCTCCCTGCCGGACACGATGAAGCGGTCCATGGCCCGGCAGGCGGAGGCCGACCGGGACCGTCGGGCCCGCATCATCAACGCGGACGCGGAGTTCCAGGCGTCCAAGAAGCTGGCCGAGGCCGCCCAGCAGATGGCGGACACGCCCGCCGCGCTGCAACTGCGGCTGCTCCAGACGGTGACGGCGGTCGCCGCCGAGAAGAACTCCACCCTCGTCCTGCCCTTCCCGGTCGAGCTGCTGCGCTTCCTGGAGAAGGCCCAGCGGGAGCCGGAGCCGGAGTCGTACCAGAGCCTGGCCCGAAGCGCCGCACCGGCGGCTCCCGGCCCGCCCGAACAGTTGGTGGAGGGTGCGCGGGCATCCGCGGATCCCGCCGACCCCGCCCCCGAGGAGGCCCCGATCACGCCCGTGCGGAGCACCGCCGACGCGGTCACCCCCGACCCGGACGGCAGCGCGGCCCGCACCAGGACCTAGTGCTGTGACTGGAAAGGTTCACCGGCTCGCGACGCCCGGCACGGCACTCCCCCAGCCTTCGGCCGGGGGTACCCCCACGCCGCGTTGTCGCATCACCCGAGTACATCCAGTACGCGGGCGATACTCCTTGCGATGCTCCCCCACAGCCTGAACGGCGTGGGAGGTACCCCCAGCACCGGACGCCGCGAGCTTCCCGGCAAACCTTTCCGGCACAGCACCAGCCTCTCCCCCATCCCCCGGACGGCCTCGCGCGGTGGCGGCAGCGTAGGGCCGTCGTTAGCGTGCGAGGCATGCGCAGCCGGTTCGTGGGGGTTGTCCTGATCGCGACGCTGGGGGGCGTCGCGGGGTGCGGAGGTGGCGGGGGCGGCGTCGGCTCGGGGACCGCCACGCCGAGCGGCTCCGGCACCGCCTCACCCGGTACCGCGGCTCGGATCACCGTGTCGAGTCCGGCGTTCACCGACGGCGGCACCGTTCCCGGCCGCTACACGTGCAGCGGGGCGGACGTCTCGCCGCCGCTGGCGTTCTCCGGGGTTCCCGCGCGCACGGCGGGGCTGGCCCTGCTGGTGGAGGACCAGGACGCCCCGGGAGGCACGTTCACGCACTGGCTGGTCTGGAACATGGACCCGCACACCACGAGCCTGCCGACGGGCGCGACCCCGCCGGGAGCCGCCCAGGGACGCAACGACTTCTTGAAGACGGGCTACAGCGGCCCCTGCCCGCCCCCGGGCAAACCCCACCGCTACGTCTTCACCGTGTACGCCGCCGACCGCCGCCTCGCCCTGAGGCCCGGCGCCACGGCCGCCGACATCCGGCGCGCGCTGAGCGGCCACACCCTGGCCTCCGGCACCCTCACCGCCCGCTACGGCCGCTGAGCCGGGACCGCGGCGCCCGGCCACCGGCCGGGTGACCGCACCGCAGTGCCGCCGTTCTCGTGATCGGATAAGGTCGTATGTTCATCGCGTGATCACACTTGTACGGCGCATCACCGCCGTCTTCGCTCTCAGCGCTGCCCTGGCCGCCTGCGGCGGCGGCACCGAAGCGTCCCGCGCCGATCTGACGGCCCCCTCCACGTCCGCGTCCGCGTCGGCCTCCCCCTCCGCTCCGGCCAGGCCCTCGCCCTCCCGGCCGCCGACCCTCACCCCGGGACCCGGTGGTCTGACCCCCGTCTTCAGCAACGGCCCCCGCACCAAGGGGAAGACGGTCGCCCTCACCTTCGACGCCGACATGACCGCCGACGAGGGACCGCGCGCGGCGGCGGGCGAGCACTTCGACAACCCGGGGCTCATCGCCACCCTGCGCGCCCTGAAGGCGCCGGCCACGGTGTTCATGACGGGCCGCTGGGCCGAGCAGTACCCCGACCAGGCCCGCTCCATCGGCAGCGACCCCCTGTTCGAGCTCGCCAACCACTCCTACAGCCACTACGCGTTCACCGCGAACTGCTACGGCCTGCCCACCGTGCCCGCCGACCGGATGCGGTCGGACGTGGAGGGCGCGTACGAGGCCTTCCGCAAGGCGGGCGTGCCGCACGCGATGCCGTACTTCCGCTTCCCCGGCGGCTGCTACGACCAGCAGGCCCTGCGGGCGCTCAGCGGTCTCGGCGTCACCGCGGTGCAGTGGGACGTGGTGAGCGGAGACGCGTTCGCAACGGACGCGGACGCCGTGGTCCGGCAGGTCCTGGGCGGGGTCAAGCCGGGCTCGGTCGTCGTCCTGCACTGCACCCGCAGCGCCGCCCCCACCACCGAGCGCGTGGTGCGCGCCGTCGTACCGGAGCTGCGCAAGAGGGGCTACCGCCTGGTGAAGGTCTCCGACCTGATCGGTGCCACGACCGACCGCGCCTGACGGGCCGGCCGGCGTTCGGGGGATCACCGCGGGCCGGTGGTCGGGGGGCCACCCGCGGGCCGGCGGGCTCCGGCGGCCGGTCACCCGGCTGGCAGACTGGACGCCGTGAGCATCGACGAGAGCACCACCGCCACCGCCCCGCAGGACAGCCCGTTCCGGTCCGAGCCCGGCGTACGCGACCAGGCGCGGCAGTTCGTGCTGCCGCTGGTGGTGCGGATCGAGCGGGCCGCTCCCCCGGCCCGTACGGACGCCCTGGAGACCGCGGCCCGAGCGGTCCTGGTGCTGCTCGCCGACGAACGCTCGACCGATGACGGGGAGTGGGCGCGGGCCGTGCGGGACTGGCAGGACGCCCGGATCCGCAAGGTGGTGCGGCGGGCGCGCGGCGCCGAGTGGCGGCGGGCCGAGGCGCTGCCCGGCATCACCGTGACCGGGAGGACCGCGCAGGTACGGGTCTTCCCGCCCGTGCCGCTGGACGGCTGGCCCAAGGACCTGGCGAGGCTTCAGGTCTCCGGCACCGAACTGGACGACCCGGAGCCGCCCGCCGCGCCGGACCCGGCCGTCCCGGTGCTGTGGATGAGCCCCGGCCTGGACATGTCCGCGGGCAAGGCGATGGCCCAGGCGGGTCACGGCGCCCAGCTCGCCTGGTGGGAACTGTCCGAGGAGCAGCGCACGGCCTGGCGTGAAGCCGGCTTCCCGCTCACCGTCCGCACCGCCGCCCCCGCCCACTGGCGGGACCTCACCTCCGGCGGGCTGCCGGTGGTGCGCGACGCCGGCTTCACGGAGATCGCCCCCGGCTCCTGCACGGTCGTCGCCGACCACCCCGCGCTGCGCCCGGTCTAGTGCCCCAACAGGCAACGGTCGCCCCGTCGCGACGCCCGGCACGCTCCCCCGAGCTCTTCGAGCAGGGGGACCCCCACTCGCCGCACCGGCCGAAAGCCCAAGTACGTCCAGTACGAGGACTTCCGGCCGGCACACCGAGAGCACGCACCGGACGCCGCTCCTTCACGGGCAAACGTTGCCTGCCGGGGCACTAGGGCGTGTGCCGAGTTGAGATCACGGGTTTGGCTGTTTCGCTGTCCCGGCCGGGCCGGGACGGTAGACAGGCGGGATGACCCGGGGTGATCTCACGGACGACGAGTGGACTGTGTTCGAACCGCTACTACCGCTGGGCGAGCGCGGTCCCATTCCCGACCTGCGCAGGCTCGTCAACGGTGTGATGTGGCGGTTCCGTACGGGCAGTCCGTGGCGGGACAT